>JANYFG010000052.1 GCA_025362815.1 Rhodospirillales bacterium | reverse complement strand
ATGGCCACGCTCCTGGGCGGTGAGCATCAGCTGGAAGCTGCTGTCGCCATCGATGCCGATGCTCTCCATCGGGTCCATCTGCACGGCGACTTTGAGGCTTCTGACCATCGTGGCTCTCCGGAATGCGTGGCCCGGATGTGGCCTAGTTCAGCCGCGCGCGCAACTCGCCCATGGTGACGCGGGTGCGGGCGGCGGCCTCGCCGCTGGGGTGAAGTTCGACGAACCGGCCATAGCAGCGCAGCGCCGCCGCCACACGGTCCAGGCGCTGGTTGAGTTCGCCGGCCTCGCGCCAGAGCAGCGCCTCGCTGGGGGCGAAGCGGAGCATGTCCTCGACGCAGGCGAGGCCGGCCTGGGTCTGGCCCATCAGCAGCAGGCGGGATTTGATGTTGACCTGAAGGCGCAGCAGAACATCCCGGCTGCTCATCGCCGCCAGCATGTTGGGGCCGAGCTCGGCCTTTTCGCCGTAGAAGCGCTTGAGCAGGCGGGTGAGGTCCGCGCGGTGCAGCACCTTGCCGCCGGCGAACAGGTCCAGCACCACCAGGCGCATGCCGGAATCGGCTTGCGCGGGGTCTTCGAGGGCGATCAGGAAATGGCCGGGGAAGTTGATGCCGCGCACCGGCCAGCCGGCGGCACGGGCGGCGTGCAGCCACAGGATGCCGAGCGCCACGGGTAGGCCCCGCCTGCGTTCGATGACGCGGATGAGGTTGGCGTTGTCGAGGTCGTCATACGTTTCGGCGTTGCCGCGATAGCCGTGGCGACCGGCCATCAGGCCCGCGAGGGCGCCGGCGCGCGCGGCGAGGTCCCCTTCCGGGGTTTCGGCCGCAAGGTCCACGGCGTCGCGCGCGAGCTCGGTGAGATGGGCGCGGGCGGCGTGCCAATCGAGGTCGGGCTCGGCGATGCGGGCCAGCTGCAGGGCGGCGTCGGCGAGGTCGATCTCGCCGTCCTGCAACTGGCCGATGGCGTCGAGCGTGGTGCGGGAGTCGCTCAGGCCTGGGGCTCCTTGGATGTCGCCTCTGCCGGAAGATAGAGCGCGCTGCCTTTTTCCTTAAAGGTCTCGCTCATTTCCACGAGGCCGTTCTGGCGCAGGCTGTCCTCGCGGATGTCGTGGCTGATTTTCATGGAGCAGAATTTCGGCCCGCACATCGAGCAGAAATGCGCGACCTTGTGGGCTTCCTTCGGCAGGGTTTCATCGTGGTATTTGCGGGCGGTGTCGGGGTCGAGGCCGAGGTTGAACTAGTCCTCCCAGCGGAACTCGAAGCGGGCGCGGCTGATGGCGTCGTCACGCAGTTTCGCGCCCGGATGGCCTTTGGCGAGGTCCGCGGCGTGGGCGGCGATCTTGTAGGTGATGACGCCGGTTTTGACGTCGTCGCGGTTGGGGAGCCCCAGATGGTCCTTGGGCGTGACGTAGCAGAGCATGGAGGTGCCGAACCAGCCGATCATGGCGGCGCCGATGGCCGAGGTGATGTGGTCGTAGCCCGGCGCGATGTCGGTGGTCAAAGGCCCGAGCGTGTAGAACGGGGCTTCGCCGCATTCGCGCAACTGCTTGTCCATGTTGATCTTGATCTTGTGCATCGGCACGTGGCCGGGTCCTTCGATCATGACCTGGCAGCCTTTTTTCCAGGCGACCTGCGTGAGTTCACCCAGCGTTTCGAGCTCGGCGAACTGGGCGCGGTCGTTGGCGTCGTCGTTCGAGCCGGGGCGCAGGCCGTCGCCCAGGGAGAACGAGACGTCGTGCTTGCGCATGATGTCGCAGATCTCGTCGAAGCGTTCGTAGAGGAAGCTTTCCTTGTGATGCGCCAGGCACCAGCGCGCCATGATGGAGCCGCCGCGCGAGACGATGCCGGTGGTGCGCCGGGCGGTGAGCGGCACGTAGGCGAGCCTCACGCCGGCGTGGATGGTGAAGTAGTCCACACCCTGTTCGGCCTGCTCGATCAGCGTGTCCTTGAACACCTCCCAATCCAGCTTGTCCGGGTTTCCGCCCACCTTTTCGAGCGCCTGGTACAGCGGCACGGTGCCGATGGGCACCGGGCTGTTGCGCATGATCCATGAGCGGATGTTGTGGATGTTGCGGCCGGTGGACAGGTCCATCACGGTGTCGCCGCCCCAGCGGATGGCCCAGACGAGCTTTTCCACCTCCTCGGCGGCCGACGACGTGACGGCCGAGTTGCCGATGTTGGCGTTGATCTTGACGAGGAAGTTGCGGCCGATGATGACCGGTTCCAGCTCGGGGTGGTTGACGTTGGCGGGGATGATGGCACGGCCGCGGGCGATTTCGGAGCGGACGAATTCGGGCGTGACGTGCTCGGGCAGCTCGGCGCCGAAGCTCTCGCCGTCGGCGATGCGCTCGGCCGCCCAGTCCAGCGCCTGGCTGCGTCCGAGGTTTTCGCGGTGGGCGACGTAGATCATCTCCTCGGTGATGACCCCGGCGCGGGCGAATTCGTATTGCGTGATCATCTGGCCCGGGTGCGCGGCCTGGATGACCTGGCTTGCGGGACAGGGCGCCACCAGCTTGTCGCCATCGACGAAGCCGTTGTCCTCCGGTTTCACGGCGCGGGGTTCCACGCGCGCGAAGCGGCGGGCGGCGATCCAGGGCGCGCGGATGGGGGGCAGGCCCGCTTCGAGGTCGATGGCGGCGGCGAGATCCGTGTAGGGGCCGGACGTGTCGTAGGTGCGAAACGCCGCTTCCTTCGCCGTGGGCTCCAGCGGGATTTCGCGGAACGGCACGCGGATGTCGGGGCGGCCCTCGGGGGAGGTGTAGATCTTGCGCGAGCCGATGATGGGGCCGGTGGTGACGGAGGCCGGATTGGTTTTGGCAATCTCGTTCATATGGACGCGTCCTCTCGCTCGGTGGCACGGGCGAAGGCGGGGGGACCAAATGCGCCTGGCGTCTCCCGTCCCTCCGCCGGTGTGAACCGGATCAGGTTTCAGGGTCATCGCGCCCGGTTTTGTCCGGCCAGCGAAATCTCAGCCCCTTGGCGGGACACCCCTCGGTATTTCGAAGATGGGACGCAAGGTGGCCGCTGTCAACGATCTCAGGACTGCACGACCTCGCCCTCGATGTCGAATTGTTCGCGGCCGACATAGGGAAACATCTGGCGCGCCACGCCCGCGATGCCGCGGGTGAGCGCGGCGTCGAACCCACCGCTGACGACGCCGCCGATCAGCGGGACCAGGCGGGAGATGTTCAGCAACCCGGCGGTGCCGGCCTTGGTGGCGAGATTGATGCCCACGGCCTGGTTGATGCGGGCGAGGCTTGCGCCGGAGAGGCGGGTTAGCATCGAGGTGGTGAGCCGCGTGCTGAGGCTGACGCCGAACTCCTTGAGGATGGAGGTGCCGGCGCGGCCGGACAGGCACAGGAAGGTGAGGGTGCGCACTTTCGGGTCCGCCGCCTCATAGCCGCGCAGATGGGCGATGGCGCCGATCATGCGCATCTGGATGAGGATGACGGAGGCGAGGTTGGCGGGCACCGCGATGGGAAGCGTGACGAGGCCGCCGAGATTGGAGACGAAGCCGGCGGCCCCGGCATAGCCCACCTGCCAGGCGATGATGGCCGCGATCGCCTTCTCCCGATCGCCGTTGCTCTTTTCAAGATGATGCGTCGCCATGTCTTCGGCGCTGCCCAGGCCGGGGATGGAGGAGGCGACCTTGTCGTAGGCCCAGTCCAGCAGTTTCATCATCGAGCCGGCGGCGATACCGGGATTTTGGGCCTCGGCCATGGCGGGCTCCTGTTTGGGAAAGCTCAACGGTGAGCCGCCTTAGATGGGAGCGCGCGGGGGCGGCGGCAGAGCCGTCAGCGAGATTCTTCCGACGACGCCAGCATGGGTCCCATGACGCGTCCGCCGAACAGGTGGACGTGCAGATGGGGAACTTCCTGGCCGGCGTGTTCGCCCATGTTGGACAGGATGCGGTAGCCGGGGGCCTCGAGATGCAGATCGCGCGCGACGGTGGCGACGGCGCGGAAGAAGCCTGCGATTTCGGCGTCGGTCGCCTTGGCGGTGAAGTCGGCGAGCGAGATATAGGGGCCGCGCGGGATGACCAGGATGTGGACGGGCGCCTGGGGGGCGATGTCGTGGAAGGCGATGGCGTGTTCGTTCTCGAAAACCCGGCGGGACGGGATTTCCTGGCGGAGGATGCGGGCGAAGATGTTCGTCGTGTCGTAGTCGCCCAGGCCTTTGACAGGCATGTCATGCTCCCCGTTTACGGAATCTTGGTGGTGCCGAGGCCGAACGCCATGGAGAGTTTTTGCGCGCGGGCGGCTTTTTCGGCAATGCCGGACACGCCCTGGCGCCGTTCGAGCTCGGCCCAGACCTCATGCGCCTCCACGTTGCCATCCACCCACACCACGAGAAGATGGTAGAGCACGTCGGCACTTTCGGCGATCAGTGCGGTTCGGTTGCCGGTGGCGGCTTCGATGACGCATTCGACCGCTTCCTCGCCGAATTTCTGCGCGACCTTGGCCGAGCCGCGCGAGAGCAGGCGGGCGGAGTGGCTGACCGAGGGGTCCGCGCCCTTGCGGCCGGCGATGGTGGCGAACAGACGGTCCAGCACCTCCACGCCGCTTTCGCCAGGCGGCAGGGCGCGTGCCGGGGGGGGCGCCAGCCGGCGCGCGATGGTTTTCTTGGTCGCGGGCTTTGTTTTCTTCGCAGCCGCAGCCGGCTTCGTTTTCTTCGCAGCCGCAGCCAGCTTTGTTTTCTTCGCCGCCGAGGTCGGCTTTGTTTTCTTCGCCGGCGCAGCCAGCTTGGAGACGCCCTTTGTCGATTTTGCCATCGCGATGCCTACGCTGCCAACGAAGTCGGGGGGGTGAGACGAACGGGAAGCCCCGCTGCGGCAAGCGCCTGCTTGACCTGTGAGACCGTGAAGGTTCCAAAATGGAACACGCTGGCGGCCAGAAGGCCGGTGGCACCGGCGCGCGCGCCATCCACGAAATGCTGCAAGGTGCCGACGCCGCCCGAGGCGATGACGGGGATGCGCACGGAGCAGCAGACGGCGTGCAGAAGGTCGAGATCGAAGCCGTTGCCGGTGCCGTCCCGGTCCATGCTGGTGAGCAGGATCTCGCCGGCGCCGAGGCTCGCCACCTCACGTGCCCAGTCCAGCACGTCCCGGCCTGTGTTGGTGCGGCCGCCGTGGCTGAAGACGCTCCAGTCGTTCCGGCTTGTCTGCTTGGCGTCGATGGCCACCACCACGCATTGGCTGCCGAACTTCTGGGCGGCTTCGCGGATCAAATCCGGCCGGGCGAGGGCCGCCGAGTTCATCGAGCATTTGTCGGCGCCGGCCAGCAGCAGGCGGCGCATGTCGTCTGTGCTGCGGATGCCACCGCCGACCGTGAGCGGCAGAAACACCTGGGCCGCGGTGCGGCTGACGACATCGAGAATGGTGTCGCGGTTTTCGTGGCTGGCGGTGATGTCGAGGAAGGTGAGCTCGTCCGCGCCGGCGGCATCGTAAAGCTTCGCCTGCTCCACGGGGTCCCCGGCGTCACGCAGCTCGACGAAGTTGACGCCTTTCACCACGCGACCGTCTTTGACGTCCAGACAAGGGATGACGCGCAGCTTCAGCACACTTCGTCCTCACGGGTTTGAATGACGGCGTGGTGGCATTTTAACCGAATAATATGAATCCGGTGTGAAGCCGTCAGCGCCCAAAGCCAACTCTGCCCTTTTCAAGGGCGCTTGCAGCTTGTTTGGCGGTTTTGGGCGGCGGCTTACAAGTGATGATTGAGCATACGAGGCCGGAATTTATGCAGACAACCGACAATGGGCGGATTGATCCGGCTACTTCGACAAGAGGGCCAGGGCTGCTGCGGGGTCCACCCGGCCGTCATACAGCGCCCGCCCGATGATGACGCCCTCGATTCGCGAGGATCCCGCGTCGCGCAACGCTTCGAGGTCGTGAAGCGAGCCCACGCCGCCCGAGGCGATCACGGGGGTGGAGATGCTGTCCGCCAGGGCCACGGTCTGCGGGATGTTGAGGCCGCCGAGCATGCCGTCGCGCGCGATGTCGGTGTAGATGATGGCGCTGACACCGGCGCCTTCGAAGTGCCGGGCGAGTTCCGGGGCGCTGACATCGGAGGTTTCGGCCCAGCCCTCGGTGGCCACGAACCCGTCTCGCGCGTCGATCCCCACCACGATGCGGCCCGGGAAATGGCGGCAGGCCTCGATCACCAGAGCGGGATTCTTGGCGGCGACGCTGCCCAGGATGACGCGGGTGACGCCGGCGGTGAGCCAGGCCTCGATCCCCGCGAGGTCGCGTATGCCGCCGCCGAGCTGCACGGGGATGGTGACGTGGGCCAGGATGGCGGAGACGGCTTCGGCATTGACGGGCCGGCCGGCGAAGGCGCCGTTGAGGTCCACCACGTGCAGCCAGGCGAACCCGGCATCCTGCCAGGCGCGGGCCTGGGCGCCGGGATCGGTCGAATAGATCGTGGCGTCGGCCATCTCGCCGCGGCGCAGGCGCACGCAGGCGCCGTCTTTCAGGTCGATGGCGGGGTAGGGTGTGATCATGTGCGAGCGATCATGGGGAGATGCGGCCGGTGGGCTGGAGGCTTTTGTAATAGAACACGCCGCGCACGGTTTTGCCGGCGACGCGGGCATAGACGGGGTGGGCGCCCCAGGCGGTGTAGCCAAGGCTTTCATACAACGCGATGGCGGCGGTCTGCGTTTCGCGGACGTCGAGATTGAGGACGTGATAGCCGAGCGCGCGGGCGCCGTCTTCCACGCGCTGCGTCATCATGCGGGCGAGGCCGTGGCCGCGGGCGTAGGGGGCGATGAAGGAATGGGTGAGCGTGGCGGCGAAGGCCTGCGCCTCGTTGTGGCGCGGCGGGCGGACGAGCTGGACGGAGCCGACCACCACGCCATCGAGGCGGCAGATGAACAATTCGCGCTCGGGCACCAGAAGCAGGCCCCGGAAATAGCGTTCCAGCGCCATGCGGCCGGGGGGTGCGACCCAGCCGAAGCCGCCGCCATCGATGATCGCGGCGTCGGCGGCCTCGCACAGGGCTTCGAGGTCTTCGTCCGATATGATGGCGATGCGCTCGACGCTCACGGCATGCGCGGGGGTGTCGGGCATCAGGGCGTCCAGCGCAGGAAGTTGCGCAGGATGCGGATACCGACATCCTGGCTTTTCTCGACGTGAAACTGGGTGCCGGCGCGGTTGCCGCGCGCCACCATGGCCGGCACCGTGCCGCCATACTCGGCCGATGCCAGCAGCTCGGAGGGGTCGCCGCCCGACAGCGCGTAGCTGTGGACGAAATAGACGTGGTCGTCGGGGCGCAGGCCTTCGAGCAACGGATGGCTGCCGGGCGTGAAATCGAGCCCGTTCCAGCCCATCTGCGGCAGGCGCAGCGGGTGGGGGGGCGCCATTTCGGTGATCTCGCCCGCGATCCAGGAAAAACCGGGGGTGACGCTGTGCTCGAGGCCGCGTTCGGCCATCAGCTGCATGCCGACGCAGATGCCGAGGAAGGGCGCGCCATCCGCCACACGGTCGAACATCGCGGATTGCAGGCCCTGGATGCGGGACAGGCCGTGGGCGCAGTCCGCGAACGCGCCCTGGCCGGGCAGCACGATGCGGTCCGATCGCATCACCTCGGCGGGGTCGGCGGTGATGGCGATCTCGGCGGACAGGCCCTCGCGGTCCGCCGCCAGAGCGAGCGCACGGGCGGCGGAGGCGAGGTTGCCGCTGCCGTAGTCGATGACGGCGATTTTCATCGGATTCTCACAGGTAGCCCTTGTCTCACAGGGAGCCCTTGTCTCACAGGGAGCCCTTGGTGGAGGGGACGGCGCCCGCAAGGCGTGGGTCGATGGTGGTGGACTGGCGCAGGGCGCGCGCGGCGGCCTTGAAGCAGGCTTCGGCCACGTGATGCGCGTTGGTGCCGGCGAGTTGGCGGATATGCAGCGCGATCAGGGCGTTGGCTGCGAGCGCGCGGAAGAATTCCTCGAACAGCTCCGTGTCCATCTCGCCGATTTTGGGGCGGTCGAAGGTGACGCTCCACGCGGTGTAGGCGCGGCCGGAGATGTCGATCGCGGCTTCCACCAGGGCTTCGTCCATCGGCACCACGGCGTGGCCGAAGCGGGTGATGCCGCGCTTTTCGCCCAGCGCCATGAGGATGGCCTGGCCGAGCACGATGCCGACATCCTCGGTGGTGTGGTGGAAATCGATGTGCAGGTCGCCCACCGCCTTCACGTTCAGGTCGAACAGGGCGTGACGGCACAAGGCGGTGAGCATGTGGTCGAGGAAGCCGATGCCGGTGTCGATCGTGCCCACCCCCGCGCCATCGAGGTCGAGCGTGATCGTGATGTCGGTCTCGGCCGTTTTGCGGCTGATGGTTGCGGTGCGTGCCATGCGCCATGCACTAGCCGAAAACCCGGCCTTCCCGCAAACGGCTTGCAGCGCGATGGCGTGCGTCCCATCTGGCACCTTCATGAACACATCATCTCCGAACAATCCCGATCTGGTGGGCTGGCATGGCACCACCATCCTGTGCGTGCGGCGCGGCAGCCGCGTGGCCATGGCCGGCGATGGCCAGGTGACGCTGGGCCAGACGGTCATCAAAGGCACCGCGCGCAAAGTGCGCCGCATCGGCAACGGCAGCGTGATCGCGGGTTTCGCCGGCGCCACGGCGGACGCGTTCACTCTTTTGGAACGTTTGGAGGCGAAACTGGAGCGGTTTCCGAACCAGTTGGAGCGGGCGTGTGTGGAGCTTGCGAAGGATTGGCGCACCGACCGGTATCTGCGGCGGCTGGAGGCGATGATGGCGGTGGCCGATGCCGATCATTCGTTCACGCTGACCGGCCAGGGCGACGTGCTGGAGCCGGATGACGGGATCATCGCGATCGGGTCGGGCGGCAACTACGCCCTGTCGGCGGCGCGGGCGTTGATCGAGTTCCCGGAGCTGTCGGCGGAGGACGTGGCGCGCCGGGCGATGAAGATCGCAGCCGATATCTGCGTCTATACCAATTATTCGCTTGTTGTGGAGACCATCTGATGAATTCCCCATCTTCTGCGTCCCCATCTTCTGCGTCCCCGTCTTCTGCGTCCCCGTCTCCCGCCTCCTCCATGACGCCGTTGTTCACGCCGCGGGAGATCGTGAGCGAGTTGGACCGGTTCATCGTGGGCCAGGCCGATGCCAAGAAGGCGGTGGCCATCGCGCTGCGCAATCGGTGGCGGCGTCAGCAGTTGCCGGCGGGGCTGCGCGAGGAGGTGGTGCCCAAGAACATTCTGATGATCGGGCCCACCGGCGTGGGCAAGACCGAGATCGCGCGTCGGCTGGCCAGGCTGGCGCAGGCGCCGTTCATCAAGGTGGAGGCGACCAAGTTCACCGAGGTGGGCTACGTGGGGCGCGATGTGGAAAGCATCGTGCGCGACCTCGTGGAGGTCAGCATCGCCATGCTGCGCGAGACCAGCCGCAAGGGCGTGCAGGCAAAGGCCGAGTTGGCGGCGGAGGAACGGCTGATCACCGCGCTGTGCGGGGACCATGCGGCCGCCGACACACGCTCGAAGTTCCGGCGGATGCTGCGGGCCGGTGAACTCGAAGACCGCGACATCGAGATCGCCGTCAGCGAGCCGCAGGGGCCGGGGTTGGACATGTCCAACATGCAGCCGGGCCAGGCCATCAATATCGGCGATATGATGAAGGGCATGTTTTCGCGCCCCGCCACCGAGAAGAAGATGAGCGTGGCCGATGCGCGGGCGGCGCTGGCGCGGGAGGAGGCGGACAAGCTGCTCGACAACGACAGCCTCACGCGTGAGGCGGTGGCGCATGCCGAGGCGAACGGGATCGTGTTCCTCGATGAGATCGACAAGATCTGCGCGCGCTCTGACGGCGGCGTGCGGGGGGCGGACGTGTCACGCGAGGGTGTGCAGCGAGATCTGCTGCCGCTGATCGAGGGCACGACGGTGACGACCAAGCATGGGCCGGTGAAGACGGATCATATACTGTTCATCGCGTCCGGCGCGTTTCATGTGGCCAAGCCGTCGGATCTGTTGCCGGAGTTGCAGGGGCGGCTGCCGATCCGGGTGGAGCTGTCGCCGCTGTCGCGCGCAGACCTGAAGCGGGTTTTGGTGGAACCGGAGCATTCGTTGCTCAAGCAGTATCAGGCGTTGATGGGCACCGAGGGCGTGACGTTGGATTTCACCGACGAGGCGGTGGAAAGCCTGGCGGGGCTGGCGGCGGATATCAACGAGCGAGTGGAGAATATCGGCGCGCGGCGGTTGCACACGGTGCTGGAGAAGCTGCTGGAAGAGATCAGCTTCACCGCGACGGATCGGGCAGGAAGCACCGAGACGGTGGATGCGGCGTATGTGGCCGAGCGGGTGGCGCCGTTGGCGACGAAGGGGGATTTGAGCCGGTTTATTTTGTAACGGTAGAAAAGTGTTCTTTTGTGAACAAAAGAACCAAAAAACTTCACCCTATTAGGTGCGTTTTGCGGTTATTTGCGCAACACGCATGCTTATGAATGGAAGTCTTTTGCTTCTTTTCTTCAGAAAAGAAGACCTGACAAAAAAGGGGACCGGTTTGCACCGGTCCCCTTTTTTGTCAGGCTGCCGCGTCTGACTTGCGGTCGTTCTTCTTGCGGTCATGCGGATCGAGATACCGCTTGCGAATGCGCACCGCCGTGGGCGTGACCTCCACCAGCTCGTCGTCTTCGATATAGGCGATCGCCTGTTCCAGGCTCATGCGACGCGGCGGCACCAGAAGCATCGCGTCGTCCTTGCCGGCGGCGCGGATGTTGGTGAGCTTCTTTTCCTGGATCACGTTCACGTCGAGATCGTTCTCACGCGAATGCTCGCCCACGATGAGACCGGTGTAGACGCGCTCGCTGGGGTTCATGAACAGCGTGCCGCGATCCTGCAGATACCAGAGCGAATACTGCGTGGTCTCGCCGTCGTTGTTGGAAATCAGCGAGCCGTTGCGGCGGCCTTCCATCTTACCCTTAAAGGGGCCGTAGCCGGCGAACAGGCGGTTCATGATGCCGGTGCCGCGGGTGTCGGTGAGGAACTCGCCGTGATAGCCGATCAGGCCGCGCGACGGCATGCGGAAGGTGAGACGCACCTTGCCGCCGCCGGACGGACGCATGTCCTGCATTTCGCCTTTGCGGCGGCTGATCTTTTCGACGACGACGCCGGAATAGGGCTCGTCCACGTCGACCAGCACGTCTTCCATCGGCTCTTCGCGCTCACCCGTTTCGGGGTTGGTCTGCATCAGCACGCGGGGGCGGCCGATGGTGAGCTCGAAGCCTTCGCGGCGCATGGTCTCGATCAGCACACCAAGCTGCAATTCGCCACGGCCGGCGACTTCGAACGCGTCCGATTCCTGGCTTTCGGTGATCTTGATGGCCACGTTGCCTTCGGTCTCCCGCATCAGGCGGTCGCGGATCTGGCGCGAGGTGACCTTCTTGCCTTCGCGGCCGCCGAGCGGGCCGTCGTTGACGCGAAACGTCATGGCGAGCGTGGGCGGGTCGACGGGGATGGACGGCAGCGGCGTGGTGACTTCCGGCGAGCAGATGGTGTCTGGAATGGTGCTGTCGGTGAGGCCCGCGATGGCGATGATGTCGCCGGCGATGGCTTCGTCGACCGGCACGCGCTCGAGGCCACGGAACGACATCAGTTTGGTGAGGCGGCCGGTCTCGACGATGGAGCCGTCTGAGCGGATGACCTTCAGCGGCATGTTGAGACGGGCGCGGCCTTGCTCGATGCGGCCGGTCAGCACGCGGCCGAGGAAGTTGTCGTAGTCGAGGATGGACGCGTTCATGGCGAACGGCGCGTCGGCGTCGAGCTTGGGCGGGTTCACGTGGGCCATCACCAGGTCGAACATCGGCGACAGGTCTTTGCGCTCGTCATCCAGCGAGGTGACGGCCCAGCCCTGGCGGCCGGAGGCGTACAGCATCGGGAAGTCCAGCTGTTCGTCGGTGGCGTCCAGCGAGGCGAACAGGTCGAAGATCTCGTTATGGACCTCGTCGGCGCGGGCATCCTGACGGTCGATCTTGTTGACGACCACGATCGGCTTCAGGCCGCGCTGGAGCGCCTTGCCCACGACAAACTTGGTCTGCGGCAGCACGCCTTCGGCGGCGTCCACCAGCACGATGGCGCCGTCGACCATGTTCAGGATGCGTTCGACCTCGCCTCCGAAATCGGCGTGGCCTGGGGTGTCGACGATGTTGAGGCGGGTGCCCTTCCAGACGACGGAGGTGCATTTGGCGAGAATGGTGATGCCACGCTCACGCTCGAGATCGTTGCGATCCATCGCGCGCTCGGCGACCTGCTGGTGCTCCTTGAAGGTGCCGGACTGCTTGAGCAGCTGGTCAACAAGGGTCGTCTTGCCATGGTCGACGTGAGCGATGATGGCGATGTTGCGGATGTCCATTGGGCGCCTGGCGTGTTGCGGCGAAAGCCGCGCCCGGGTGAAGACCCCAGGGGCGGTTCGTCTCGGTTTCCGTATTGCGACGCACACATAGTCAATCGGGTGCGTGGAGGCGAGCCTAAAAGCGCGGAAGCACGCGCGGGTGAGCCGCGCTTGCGCGGCGGGGCTCAGATTTCTGAACCGCGCCCGCGCGGCGGGGGAGACTGGTTAGAGACGCGCGAGTGCCTGCGTGAGATCGGTGCGGGGGCGGGCACCGTATTGGCCGATGACGTCGGCGGCGGCGATGCTGGCGAGCTTGCCGCATTGGGCGAGGGATTTTCCGGCGGTGAGGGCGGCCAGGAAGCCTGCGGCATAGGCGTCTCCGGCGCCGGTGGTGTCGATGACGGTGGCGGGTTCGGCGGCGATCTCAACCGTCTCCGCGCCGCGCAGGATGGTGCTGCCGTGGGCACCGCGGGTGAGGGCGGCCAGCGCCACGTCTCGGCCGGCGTGTTGGGCGGCGATGGCCCAGTCGTCGGTTTCGTAGAGGCTGGTGATCTCGGTTTCGTTGGCGAACAGGATATCGACATGGCCGGCCACGAGGTCGCGGAAGGCCGCGCGGTGCCGGCCGACGCAGAACGCGTCTGACAGCGACAGGGCCACCTGGCGGCCGGCTTCGTGGGCCGTGCGGGCGGCGGCGTAGAAGGCGGCCTGCGCCTCGGGTGGGTCGAACAGGTAGCCTTCGAGATAGGTGATGGCCGAGGCGGCCACGAGGTCGGCGTCGATCTCGGCCACGCCCAGGGTGACGCAGGCGCCGAGATAGGTGTTCATGGTGCGTTGGCCGTCGGGCGTGACCATGATGAGGCAGCGCGCGGTGGGGGCGCCGCCGGTGAGGGGCTGCGTGGGGAAATGCACGCCCACGGCCGCGATGTCGTGGCGGAACACCGTGCCGAGCTGGTCGTCGGCGACGCGGCCGACATAGGCGACACGGGCGCCGAGCATGGCGGCCACGGCGCAGGTGTTGGCGGCCGAGCCGCCGCTGCTTTCGGTGCCCGCGGGCATGGCGGCGTAAAGGCGATCCGCGGTTTCGGTGTCGATCAGGGCCATCGACCCCTTGGCCATGGCGTGATCGGCGATGAACCGCTCGGGCACCGGGGCCACCACGTCCACGATGGCGTTGCCGATGCCGAGAATGTCGTAGAGGGGCGGAACGGTGGCGGACATCTGGTCATTTCTCCGGTAAGGAAGCGCCCGCCTAACACCGCGCCCGTATTGCGGCAACACAGGACGATGAACGCCATGTCCGGCTCCGCCTTCTCGCCCCGAACCGGTTCCGCCTTTTGGACCCCCGCCTTGCGTGCCATCGACCAGCTGGGCGATCGCGTTTTTCTGGGCGTGGTGCTGCACAGCGTGGTGTGGTCGGCGGTGGCTTTCGCGGCCCTCGCGGCAGGGGTTTTCTATGGCGGTCACGCGTTGTTGTCCGGCCAGGGATGGCTGGGCTGGCTGGCGGGGGCGGCGGGTGCGGTGGGCACGCTGGTACTCTCGCTGTGGCTGTTTCTGCCTTTGGCCACGGTGATCGCTACCTTGTTCGTGGAACGCATCGCGGTGGCCGTGGAACTGCGGTGGTATCCGGCGGTGGCGCCGGGGCGGCCGGCCAGCCTGTGGGCGCAGGCGCAGGACGGGGTGATCGTGGGCGTGCGGATTCTGGCGATGCAGGCGCTGGCGTTGATCGCCACGTTGATACCGCCGCATGTGACCGGGCTGGCGATCGGGTGGCTGATCGCGTCGTGGGCGGTGGGGCGCGGGCTGTTCGTGCCGGTGGCGATGCTGCGGATGGAGCGGCCGGCGGCGCTGGCCTTGTATCGGCGGCTTCGGATTCCGGTGATCTTTCAAGGGGGGCTTCTGACGGCCGCGGGGCTGGTGCCGGTTTTGAACCTGTTCGCGCCGGTGCTGGGCGTGGCGGCGATGGTGCATCTGGTTCATCGGGCGATCGGCACGACGGAGATGGATCGGGTTGTCGCGCGGGCGGCGCCCGTGTTAGGCCATGCTCGCCCGCGATCAGATATTTGAACGGAGTGGCCGTGTTCAAACGACGTAAACCCGACGAGACGCCGGCCGAAAGCCCCGCGACCTCGCCGTCTTCCGCCAGCCCCAGCGACGCTGTCGCTTCCGCCGGCGCACCGAAACCAGCCGATTCCGGTCTGGGCGTGCCGCCTTTTCGCCCGACCCCTTCAAAGGAGGCCCCCAATATGAGCCGACCCCCCTTCCCCGCCGCCCCCGTGCCGCAGGCGCCGATGCAGCCTTTGGCGCAGCGTCCGCCTGGCCAGCCCGGGCGCGCGCCTGGCCGCGATTCCGCCGAACGCCGCACGCTGGTGGTGGGCCGTGGCATTTCCGTGCAGGGCACCGTGCAGGATGCCGAGCGCCTGGTGGTCGAGGGCACCGTCGAGGCGTCGATGATCCATGCGCATGAATTGTCGGTGGCCCCCGGCGGCGTGTTCAAGGGCGAGGTCGAGGTTGAGGACGCCGAGGTTGCGGGCGTGGTCGATGGCACGCTGACCGCGCGTGGCAATCTGATCGTGCGTGCGACCGGCAAGCTTCTGGGCGTGGCGCGTTGCCGCCGTCTGCAGGTTGAGGACGGCGGGCAGATCACCGGGCGCATCGAGATGATCACCGAGCCGCGCCCGGCGGTGGACGCACCGGCGGCCCCGCGTCCGGTCGAGCCGACGTTCTGATCGTAGGGCGGCGTTTGTCCCCGCGCGTGGGGACGAGCGCCGCCATCTTTCGTCTGCGTTCAGGCGCTGGCGATGAACAGCCCGATGACGCAGGCGAACGCGCCGCCCCACATGAGGGAGCGCAGGCTGGCGCGGTCTGTGACGTAGCAGGCGGTGTAGGCGATCCGGAACCCGACCCACAGCAGCGCCAGCGTGGTTGTGATACCCTGGGGCGCGTGCGCGACATGCGCGACCAGAACGGCGGCGGCAAATCCGGGCAGTGCCTCGAAATGATTGCGATGCGCCCATTCCGCGCGCTTTCGCCAGCCGGACAGTCCCTCCTGCCACACGCGCGGCTGGTTGTTGTCCATGCCGGGGGCGCCCCATTTGGCCAGGCCCGTGGTCAGCACCGGCAGCAGGATCGCCACCAGAATCATCCATAATGCGAGGGTCATGCTTTCTCCTGGGGGTCTGACGCCGGCAGCCAGACGGAGAACACGGAACCCCTGCCCTCCTCGCTGTCGATCACCAGCTGGCCGCGATGACGGTTGACGATGTGTTTGATGATGGCAAGACCGAGACCCGTGCCCGATGGGCTGCTGCCGGACGCGCTTGGGCCACGGCTGCGGCTGCGGGCCTTGTCCACCCGGTAGAACCGCTCGGTGAGGCGGGGGATGTGTTCGCGCGCGATACCCTGGCCGTCATCGGCGACTTCCAGCACCACGCCGCGCCGTGACGGCCACCTGCCGCCCGGACGGTCCGTGCCCGATGCGGGCGCTGCGAGCGAGACGCGGATATGCCCGGAAACCTGGCCGTATTTCAGGGCGTTGTCGACGAGGTTGGTGACGACCTGCGCCATCTGGTCCGCATCGGCGACGATCGTGGGGAGGTCATCGGGCAGGCGGAGATCGAGGGTGACGCGGCGGGCGGCGACGCGCGGTTCGAACCCTGCCACCACGCGCTCGACCAGGTGCTTCATCTGCACGCGGTCGGCCGGCGCCTCATGCTCGCTGAGCTCAATGCGGCTGAGGCTCATGAGATCGTCGATCAGGCGGTTCATGCGGTCGGCCTGTTCGGCCATGATGACGAGAAAGCGCGTCTGGGCCGGCGGGTCGTCGGCGGCGGGGCCCTGCAGGGTGGCGATGAAGCCGATCAGGCTGGCCAGCGGGGTGCGCAGCTCGTGGCTGGCATTGGCGACGAAATCGGCACGCATCCGCTCGACGGCGCGTTCGCGTGTGCGGTCTGACAGCACGGCGATGGCGCGGCCGCCATCGGCCAGCGGCGGGTCCATGTAGATGATGGTGGCGGCCACCTCGCGCGGCACCGGCACGGGCAGGGCGAAAGCCGCCGTCTGCGCGGCGCGCTGGATGTAGGCGCGTTCGATGGCGGCGCGCAGGTCGGGATGGCGCAGCACGGCCTGCATGTCGGCGCCGAAAGCCCCGCGGGCGGCGGCGTTGGCGCGTTTGACGGTGTGATCGGCGCCCAGCACCAAAAGCGGGTCTGGCAGACGTTCGACGATGGCTTCGTTGGCGGCCAGCAACTCCTCGACCAGCGTGGCGCGCGAGGCCAGAGTGCGCGACAGACGCTCGATGTTGCGGGTGACGCGTTCGATGGCGGGCATGGTGGGGGCGGCTGCCGCGGCCGACAGGGCGGCGGTGTTTTCAAGCGCGGCCTGTCGCACCGTCTCGGACAGCAGATCGATGTCGCGCACCCAGACCGACGCCAGCACGGTGGACGCCACGACGCAGCCGAGCGCGCTGACCAAAGCCGGGCCGGGTGCCAGGTCTCCGGCCAGCCAGAGCGCCAGGAAACACAGAATGGGCACGGCCGACATCAGCAGGATGGCCGATGTCAGCTGGCCGGTTCGTGCGGCGCGGTCGCGCCCCGCCCTGGCGCGCCCCGCTTTGGCAGTCATCGGCGATTTAGCTTCCGGGGGTGCCCAGCGTGTCCGGCGCCGGCTCGATCATCTGGGCACCGCCGCGCTGGATCTCGAACACCGCAAGACCGCGTTTTACGCTGCCGTCCGGCTGCAGGCCCAGCACGCCGTCCACACCGGAAAAACCCTCGGGGCGGGCCAGCGAGGCCGGGGAGAAGCCGCCACCGGAGGCCACCACGCGGGCGATGGCGGCTGCGTCGTAGGCGAGATCGGCGAGGCCGGGGGCGGGCTGGCCGAAGCGGGTGGTGTATTGCTGGTCGAACTGGCTGCGCGCCGCAGGGTCGGGGGCGGCATACCAGGCGCCTGTCAGCTCCGCGCCGCCGCGCACGGCGGGGTTGGCCCACAGCGCCGGGCCGAGAACCCGCACGGCGGGACGGTCGATGTCGTAATAGGGCAGCAGGCTGGTGATCTGGCTGAGCTGGTCGCCGGTGGAGGCGAGCAGAAGGGTGTCGAACGAGGTGGAGCCGATCGAGCGGCGGCTGAGCTCGGCGGCGGTTTTGCGGCCTTCCGGCGTGGCCAGGGCGCGGGCGGCCTTGATCTGCGCGTCCAGCGGGCCACGGCGCGCGGCGTAGCCGGACAGGTCGCGCACGGCGGTGTTGGCGCTGGCCATGCTGGCGCCGTCCATCGTGCGGATATCGGGCGTGCCGGCGCCGGCGCCGGTGGCGGCCTGGTTGAGGGCATCCGCCATGGCGCGGCCGTAATCGTTGGCGGGGAGAAGGGCTGCGAAATGCGATTTGCCCTGGCCCATGCTGGCGACCACGAGACGGCGCACCTGCTGCTGCGGCGTGAGGCCCAGCACCCAAACGCCGGGGCGCTGCTGGGCGGCATCGGAGGTGAAGGCAAGAATGCCCACACCGGCGGGCGTGGCCACCGAGGCGGCGGCGGCGGTTTCACCCGCGGTCAATGGCCCCAGGATGAGGCCGGCGCCGTTGGCCAGCGCGGTGCGCGCGGCGGCGGCGGCGCCGTCTGACGTGCCCTGCGTGTCGAGCACGTCCAGCGCGGGGGCGCCCGGGACCTCCAATGCGAGCTTGGCAGCCTGGACCAGCGCGGTGCCGCGCTCGGCGTTCGGGCCGGTGAGCGGGGCGAGCAGGGCCACGCGTTGGCCGGAGGGCGTGGCCACGGCGAGGTCGGGTGTGGGGTTGGCACCGATGGCGACCGCCGCGCCGGGGCGGGTCTGAACCGGGGCGCGGCCGGCGAATTGGCCGGGGCCGGCGGCGACGCAGCCTGTGAGAGCCAGCGCGGCAAGTGTTAGAGTAGCCCGTGTTACAGTAGCGGGCAGGAGAGCCAATGTCCCACCCAGACCCCGCCGTGCCGCATCTGACCGCTGACGATGACGTGCCAACCGCAGAAATTCCATCCGAATCTCCCTCCGACGCATCGGCGCCTTCAACCGGGCCGCGAATCTCGCCCCCGCCTGAGGGACTTGTGCTGGTTTCCACGCCCATCGGCAACCTCGGCGATATGACGCCCCGCGCGGTGGCCGCTTTGCGGGCCGCCGACCTGGTGCTGTGCGAGGACACGCGGACCAGCGCGCGGCTGCTGGCGGCCTACGACATCCGGGTTCGCACCGCGCCGCTGCACGACCACAACGAGGAGGGTCGGATCCCGGGGGTGCTGGAAATGCTGCGCCAGGGCAAGCGAGTGGCGGTGATTTCGGATGCCGGGATGCCGCTGGTGTCCGACCCCGGATTTCGGCTGATGCGGGCGGCGCTGGCGGAGGGGCTTCCGGTGGGGGCTTTGCCCGGGGCCAATGCGGCGATGCTGGCGCTGGTGCTGTCAGGGCTGCCGCCGCAGCCGTTTCTGTTCCACGGCTTTGCGCCGCCGCGCCAGGCCGCGCGGTCCCGGCTGTTCCAGGGGCTGCGGGCGGCGGAGCGGGCGGGGCTGGCCGCGACCACGATCTGGTACGAGGCGCCGCATCGGCTGGCTGAAACCCTGGCCGATATGGCGGAGGTGTTTGGCCCGCGACCGGCGGCGGTGGCGCGCGAGCTGACCAAGCGGTTCGAGGAGGTGCGACGGGGGTCGCTTGCCGACCTCGCCGCGCATTACGCCCAGGCGGAAGCCCGCGGCGAGATCACGATCGTGGTGGGCCCGGCGCCGGAGGAGGTGGCGGACGAGGCGGATGTGGATGCCTTGCTGCGGACGGCCCTGGAAACCTTGTCGGTGAAGGAGGCCGTGGCGCAGGTGACGGCGGCGACGGGGCTGGCGCGTCGGACGGTTTATGCGCGCGCGTTGGGGTTGACGCAGGGTTAGGAAGTGCAAGACATTCTTTTGTGAACAAAAGAACCAAAAAACTTCGTTCTTAACCGTTCTTTATTCGGGAATAGGCACGATGAACATCGTATTGTCTGCGGCGCTGACTTTGGGATTTGGATTGGTGCTGGGAGTGTGCGAGCCAGCCTTGGCACAGGGCGCGCCAGGAAAGTTCGATGGCACCTATGTGGGCATGCAGACCCGCACCGGCGGCAAAGGATGCGGCCTGGGGCGCGATGTGACGATGCCGGTGACGAATAATGGGTTCTTTTGGGGCGTGCCGCCCGCCCGGGCAACCATCGCGATTGCGGCCGATGGCACGATCGACGGCAAGGTTGGCACGTTGAACCTCACCGGAAAAGCAACTGCAACCGGGCTCGACTTCACGACGACCACGCCGCAATGCGCGAATCTTTGGCATTTCGACAAGAAATAGACGCCGCTACCTGCGCCTTCCTCGCGGTCTGCAGCCCCGCTCTCTAGTTGTCGCTGCTTTGGAGGTTGTCCCTCTGGGGCTGATTGTGGAGGCTGTGGTTACCAGGCCAACAACCCCACGCTCGGAGCCCCAGATGGACGTTCATGAGAATGCCCGCACGACGCGGCACAGTCGAATGTTGATTGTCGTACGGCTTTCCGAGGGCTGGTCAGTGTCCGCTGTCGCGGCGGCCCAGGGCGTGTCGGCCAAGACGGTGCGTAAATGGCGTGATCGCTTTCATGCTGAAGGCGAACCCGGCCTGCTCGACCGCAGTTCGCGACCGCATTG
>JANYFG010000035.1 GCA_025362815.1 Rhodospirillales bacterium | reverse complement strand
GAGCTTTCGACGTTCCTGCTGATTGGCGCCACCTTCGCCTCCGCCGCCTGGACCCAGGCGCGGCGTGGCCATGTGGGGATCGACGCGTTGTCGCTGCTGCTGCCGCCGGCCGCCGACCGGGTGCGCCGCCGCCTGGCCGATTTCGGGTCCTGCCTGTTTTGTGGCTTCTTTGCCGTGAAAAGCTGGCAGTTGCTGGTCGAGGCGTGGGTCGACGATCAGACCACGCCATCCGCCTGGGGCGCGCCGCTTTGGATCCCGTATGCGTGCATGACGTTCGGCATGGGCCTTCTGGCTCTGCAGCAGGCATTGCAGATTTTCACCCCGCATAAAGTCGGCAAATGACCACTGTCCAGCTTGGCCTGATGTATGGCGGCGCGACGCTTGCCGCGCTTTTTTCCGGCATTCCCATCGCCTTCGCCTTGGGCGGCGTGGCCACCGTTTTCATGATGCTGTTCATGCCGGCGGCCTCGCTCGATACCATCGCGCAGAATGTCTATGAGGAACTGGCGAGCATCACGTTGCTCACCATCCCGCTGTTCATCCTCAAGGGTGCGGCGATCGGCAAATCGCGCGCCGGCAAGGATCTCTATGACGCCCTGCATACCTGGCTCGGCCGGGTGCCCGGCGGGCTGGGCGTGGCGGTGGTGCTGGCATGCGGCCTGTTCGCGGCCATGGCCGGGTCCAGCCCCGCCACCTGCTCGGCGATCGGAAGCTCGGGCATTCCCGAGATGCGCCGCCGTGGGTATTCACCCGGTTTCGCCGCCGGTCTGGTGGCCGCGGGCGGAACGTTGGGTATTCTGCTGCCGCCCTCCATCGTGCTCATTCTTTATGCCGTTGCCGCCGAGCAGTCTCTGGGCCGCCTGTTTCTGGCAGGCCTCGGGCCGGGCCTGTTGCTGGTGGTGCTGTTCGCGTCGTTCGCGGTGTTCCAGTGGAAGCGCGAGTATACCAAGGCGCAGGCGGTGGCGGCATCCGGTGGCCCCCGCAGCCCCATCCTGTCGGACGAGCATTTCACCATGGCCGAGCGCATGGCCGCCCTGCCGCGCGTTCTGCCGTTCCTGCTGCTGTTGACGGGCGTGATGGTGGCGCTTTACGGCGGCATCGCCACACCTTCGGAAACCGCCGGCCTCGGCGCCGTCATGGCGCTGGCGCTGATCGCGATCGTCTACCAGGCCTACAGACTGCGCGACTTGAAGCCGATCTTCGAGGGTACCCTGGGCGAGAGCGGCATGCTGCTGATGATCATCGGCATGAGCCTGCTCTACTCGTACGTGATGAGCTATCTGCACATCAGCCAGAGTGCGGCCGAAGCCATTGTGGGCCTGCATCTGTCGAAATGGATGCTGCTGGTCGCCATTCTGCTTCTGGTTGTGGTGCTCGGCTTTTTCCTGCCGCCGGTGTCCATCATTCTGATGACGGCGCCGATCGTTCTGCCGCCGTTGCGGGCGGCCGGTTTCGACCTGATCTGGTTCGGCGTCGTCATGGCCGTGGTGATGGAAATGGGGTTGATCCACCCGCCGGTGGGGCTGAACATCTTCGTCATCAACCGAATAGCGCCCGATATCGGCCTCGGCCCCGTCATTCGCGGCACGATCCCGTTCGTCATCCTGATGGCCATCGGCGTGGTCATCCTGTCGTTTGTCCCGGACATCGCCATGTGGCTGCCGAACAAGGTCTACGGCTGAAACCAATCCACGGGTTCTGACAGGCCGTCGTTTCAAGAGTGTCGTGAATGGCCCTCGCCGCACTTGCGAACTGCGCGCGGCCAAGGGATGCTCCGGTCATGGACACATCGACCTTCGACACACTCGTTATCGGCGCCGGCATCGCGGGTGCCACCTGTGCGGCTCATCTGGCTGCTGATCAGAAAGTTGCCCTGATCGAGGCCGAGGAGGCGGCGGGGTATCACGCCACCGGCCGGTCGGCCGCGATTTGGATCCAGAATTACGGCCCGCCGGACGTGCAGACATTGACCGGCCTGTCGCGCGCCTTTTTCGAGGCCCCGCCCGAGGGCTTTACGGACAGCCCGATCATGGCGCAACGCGCCGTGTGCTTTCTGGCGCCCGAGGAGCAGGTGGCGCATCTGGATCGGCTGCTGAACGACGGTATCGGGCTCAAGGAAATCTCCATCCCGGCCCTGCGTGAGCTCGTACCCGCCTTGCGCCCGGACTACGCCGCCCGTGCCGCCCTCGAGACCGACGCGTTCGACATGGACGTGGCGGCGCTACATCAGGGTTTCCTGCGGCTTCTCAAGGCCCGCGACGGCGTTCTGGCGCTGCGCAGCCGCAGCGGCACCATCACCCGCAAAGAGGGCATCTGGCACGTGGAAGTGACCGGCGGTTCCATTTTCCGGGCGAAAACCATCGTGAACGCGGCCGGCGCCTGGGGGGATGTGGTGGCCGAGCAGGCCGGTGTGCGGTTGCTCGGCCTCGTGCCCAAGCGGCGCACCGGCGTGGTGATCGACCCGGTTCCCTTCATCCCCACGCACTGGCCGATGATCAACGACGTCGATCACACCTGGTATTGCCGGGCCGAAGCGCGCACCAAACTGATGGTCTCACCCGCCGACGAGACCGACGACACGCCGCACGACGTGCAGCCGGACGAGTTCGACGTGGCGGTGGCGATCGACCGCATGCAGCAGGCGATGGATATCGAGGTGCGTCGCGTGGAGCATAGCTGGGCGGGGCTTCGCACCTTTACCCCGGATCGCAGCCTCGCGTTCGGATGGGACGCCGTGGTGCCGGGCTTCATGTGGTGCGTGGGGCAGGGCGGCTATGGGATTCAGACATCGCCAGCGGCCGGCCAGTACATCGCCGATCTCGTCTGTGGGCGCGATCCAGGCGCCGCCGGCAGCATCGCCCTGCGCGCCGATCCCCGCCGGTTTGGCGCATAATCTCTGAACGACGCTGGGCACTCCAGGCCTCGTTTGCTAAACGCCGCCGTATATAAAAAGCGAGACCCGAATGGCCCTGCATGTCGCCCTCACGCACCGCACGTCATACCATTACGACCGCGCGGTGATGCTTGGCCCGCAGACCATCAGGCTGCGTCCGGCGCCCCACGCGCGCACGCCTATCCTGGCGTATTCGCTCACCATTTCGCCCCAGCCGCATTTTCTGAACTGGCAGCAGGACCCGCAGGGCAATTTCCTCGCCCGCGTGGTGTTCCCGGAAAAGGTGACCCATTTCGACGTGAGCGTGGACCTCGTGGCCGACATGGCCACGATCAACCCGTTCGACTTCTTTCTGGAGCCGGAGGCCGAGGAATTTCCGTTCACGTACGACCCGGTGCTGGAACAGGAACTGGCGCCGTTTCGCAAATGCGCGCCGGTGGGGCCGCATCTGGCCGCCCTGATCGCAGCCGTGCCGCGGCAGAAGCGGCGGACGATCGACTTTATGATCGACACCAATCGCATGGTGCAGGAACGCACCGCGTATATCGTGCGGCTGGAACCCGGCGTGTGGACGCCGGAGGAAACGCTGTCCAACGCCCAGGGCTCGTGCCGTGACTCCGCGTGGTTGCTGGTGCAGCTTCTGCGAAATCTTGGCTTTGCCGCGCGGTTCGTGTCCGGCTACCTCATCCAGCTCGTGGCCGACGTCAAACCGCTCGATGGCCCCGAGGGCCCCACCAGCGATTTCACCGACCTGCACGCCTGGGCCGAGGTCTATCTTCCCGGCGCCGGCTGGATCGGGATGGACGCTACGTCGGGCCTGATGACCGGCGAGGGCCATATCCCGCTCGCCGCCTCGCCGGAGCCGCAATCGGCGGCGGCGATCTCGGGTGGGGTGGAAAAGGCCGAGGTCGAGTTCGATTTCGAAATGACGGTGCGTCGCGTGCTCGAAACCCCGCGCGTGACCCGGCCCTACACCGACCGCCAGTGGCAGGACATCCTGTCGGCCGGCACGCGGGTGGACCGGGCCCTGGCGACCGGCGATTTGCGCCTCACCTTGGGCGGAGAGCCCACCTTCGTCGCGGCCTCCGACCCGGAAGGCGCCGAATGGAATGTGGACGCGCTGGGGCCAACCAAGCGCGGCTATGCAAGCCGTCTGATGCGCAAATTGGCGCCGTCATGGGCGCCCGGTGCCGTTCTGCATCACGGCATGGGCAAACAATATCCCGGCGAGCCGCTGCCGCGTTGGGCGCTGTCGGCGCATTGGCGGGCGGACGGCGAGGCGGTTTGGCGGAATCCCAAGCTTCTGGCCGATCCCGACCGTGACCACGGCACCGCCACCGCTGCGGACGCCGCAATTTTCACGCACGCGCTGGCCGAACGCTTGCAGGTCGATCCGTCGACCATCATCCAGGGCCACGAGGACGTTCATTACTATCTGTGGAAAGAAAACCGCCTGCCCGCCAACGTGGTGCTGGAGGAGAACAAGCTGGCTGACCCGCTGGAGCGCGCGCGCATGGTGCGGGTGTTCGCCCAGGGCCTGTCCGCGCCCATCGGCAGCGTGCTGCCGCTGCGCAGGGTGCGCGATGGCGGCCAGCGACGGTGGGAAACCGCGAGATGGTTTCTGCGCGGCGACACCATGTTCCTCGTCCCCGGCGACAGCCCGATGGGGTTCCGGCTGCCGCTCGACAGCCTGCCTTGGGCCGACGCTAGGCGGGTGGAGCCGGTGTTCGAGCCCGATCCGTTCGCGCCCGTGTCGCCGTTTTCCAGCCAGCAGACCATCCGCCAGGGCTACGCCGATCGGCCGGCTTCCCATGCCGGGCGCGGGATCGAGAATTTTCAGCCGGTGCCGCACAACATCCCCGAGGTCGGCAGCAGCGAGCACTGCCTGGTCCGAACCGCTTTGTGCGTGGAGCCACGCCAGGGCATCATCCACGTCTTCTTCCCGCCGGTCTTCGCCGCCGAGGATTGGCTGGATCTGGTGGCGGCCGTCGAGGCCACGGCCGAGGAATTCGGCAAGCCGATCGTGCTGGAGGGCTATCTGCCACCGCATGACAAGCGGTTGCAGACCTTCTCCGTCACGCCCGATCCCGGCGTGATCGAGGTCAACATCCACCCGGCCCTGAACTGGCCGGAGCATGTGCAGCGCACCGAACAGCTTTACGAGGAAGCGCGCCTGTGCGGCCTCACCTCGGAAAAATTCATGCAGGACGGCCGCCACATCGGCACCGGCGGCGGCAACCATGTGGTCATGGGCTCCACCTCAGCCGAAGAAAGCCCGTTTCTGCGCCGGCCCGATCTGCTGAAATCGCTACTCGGCTTTTGGCACAATCACCCCAGTCTTTCGTTCATGTTCGCCGGCCTGTTCATCGGGCCGACCAGCCAGCACCCCCGCATCGACGAGGCGCGCGACGATGCGGTGGCGGAGCTGGAGATCGCCTTCAGCCAGATTTCGCCGTTCAAACAGACGCCGCCTTGGCTGGTCGACCGTATTTTCCGGAACATTCTGGTGGATATGTCCGGCAACACGCATCGGACGGAGTTCTGCATCGACAAGATGTACGACCCGAACGGCGGGTCCGGCCGTCGCGGGCTGGTGGAGTTCCGCGCCTTCGAGATGCCGCCGCATCCGCAGATGTCGGCTGCACAGATGCTGCTGATGCGCGCCGCGGTGGCCGCATTCTGGAACCACCCCTACGAGCGCAAGCTGATCCGCTGGGGCACGCGCCTGCATGACGAGTTCATGTTGCCGCATTATGCCGCCCAGGACTTCAACGAGGCGCTCGAGGAATTATCGCAGTGGGGGGTGAAGATCCTGCCGGAATGGTTCGCGCCGCATCTCGAATTCCGCTTTCCCCAGGTGGGTGAAATCGACGTGCGCGGCATGAATATCGAGCTGCGCGCGGCTCTCGAGCCCTGGCATGTGCTGGGCGAGGAGGCCGCCCCGGGCGGCACCGTGCGCTATGTCGACAGCTCCGCCGAGCGTTTGCAGGTGCGGGTGCGCAACTGGGTGGACGAGCGCTACATCCTCGCCTGCAACGGCGTGGCACTCCCGCTCAGCCGCACCGATCGGGTGGGTGACTACGTGGCCGGCGTGCGGTTCAAGGCCTGGCGTCCGCCCAACGCGCTGCATCCCACGATTGCCGCGCAAACCCCCTTGGTGTTCGACGTGTATGATCGCAACTCCGGCCGCAGCCTTGGCGGCATGACGCATCACGTCTCGCATCCCGGCGGGCGCAGCTACGACGATTTCCCGGTGAACGCCAATTCCGCCGAGGCCCGCAGACGTTCGCGTTTCTTCCCGTTCGGGCACACGCAAAGTGAGATGAGCGAGCCGAAATTGGTGCTGGACCGCGACCATCCCCGCACGCTCGACCTGCGGCGCTTCGCATGAGCACGCCTATTCCGGCTGGCACCAAGATCGGCCATGTGCATCTGAAAGTGGCTGATATCGACCGTGCGCTCGGCTTTTACTGCGGTGTGCTCGGCTTCGAGGTCACGCGGCGGATCGGCGATCAGGTGGCGTTCATCTCGGCCGGGGGCTATCACCACCATCTCGGCCTGAACACGTGGGACAGCAAGAACGGCGCGCCGCCGGCGCCGGGGACCACCGGCCTGTATCATACGGCGATCCTGTATCCGTCGCGCGCCGACCTCGCCGATGCCTTTCGGCGCGTGACGAATGCGGGGATCGCGCTGGATGGCTACGCCGATCACGGTGTCAGCATCGCGCTGTATCTGCGCGACCCCGATCAGAACGGGGTCGAGCTGTATTACGATAAGCCGGAAGCAGAGTGGCCCAAAGACGACGACGGCAATCTCGTGATGTACAACAAGCGCTTCGATCTACAGGAGCTGCTGGATTATGCTCGATAAAGCGACGATTCAGAGCGGGCGTTGAAGACAGGCGGGCGACGTCTTCAGGCCTGTTTGCTCTCCCCATCCCCCGGTAGAATTCCATAAGGCTTCAGCAACGTCCAGATATGCGCCGGGATCATGTTGCGCATCCTCGCCGGGTGCTGGCGCCGCAGATGCAACACCGTCTCGGCCGCCTTCATCTCCACGCGGGTGCGCGCGAATTCCAGCCCGCGCGGCCCTATCCGCGGCATCAGCCATCCCACGATCGGGCGGACCCAATTCGGCATGCCGCGCAGTGGCAGGCCGCCTGCCGCACGCGCGACATTCTTGATGAATCCGGCGACCGCGCCGTGCCGCTGGCCCTTGCTGCCCGGCTCGGACACCGCCACCTCGTCGCCAAGAAGCGACATCATCTCCTCCCCGCGATCGTTGCGGATCAGCAGCCATTGCTGCCCTTCGCCGCCCATGTATCCCACCGTGATGTCGGCAAGCACGTTGGTGTAATCGACGCAGGTGCGGCAGGTGAGCGGAAAGAAATCCGCTGGCAGTTTGGAAATCGGCAGTTTCAGAAACGGTATCTCCTTGATCCGGCCGTCCTTGAAACGAAGCTCCACGTGATAGTCGGCACGGAATTCCAGATAGGTGATGGTGGTGGGATCTTCGGCCAGCAGGCTGAGGAACTGATGGAAATTCTCCGTTGTCGTGTTGTCCGAGCACGGCGTGCCGATCACATATAGCCGGTCAAACCCTAATTCTTTCTCAAGAGCCCGAAGCGCGTGGACCTGGCAGGGGATCCCGATCACGGCCACACGCGTGAAGCCCCGGGCGCGTGCCGGCTCCAGCAGCGCGAGCAAAGGCGCGTAGCCCATCCGCATGCCGCGGACCTCCGCCATGCCTGCCACTTCCGTGACGAGCACGGGCATGGGGCGCCAGGAATCGGCGGGGTCCGGCGCCATGGTCAGCACCGCCTGCACGGCCCCGGTTTCAAGCAATCGTGCCGCGATACGCGTGGTGATGCCCGACCATTGCGCGCCCGGCAGCGGTGTTTTCATCGTGGCTCGCAGCATTCTGCGAAACGGCCCGAAATGAAGCTCGTCGACGCGCCTGATGTCGCGCGCCCGCCCGTGCACCGCAATTTCCATGCTGATGTAATCGGGCTTGATGAACTGGCAGGCCCGGCCACAGGCTTTCGGGTCGTCCATCCGCGAGACGCCGCAATCCGTGCACAGGCCGCGCGGCGCGGCGGGGCCGATGGGCGGCGCCCAGACAGGGCCCATAAAGGGGAGATCGTCTCGCATTTGCCGTGACCGCTGGTGGCCGGATAGCGTATCGGATTCTTTCGACGTTGAAACCCCGTCTTGGCAGCGACACGAAAGACACGGGATGTTAACGTCTGCCGCTCAGGATGATGGCGGGACCAACCCTTTTCGCAGGGGTGGTCGGGCCGAGCGAACGAAGGGCAGACATTCGCGTGACACGGCCGGACGCGATGGATGAGATGGTGGACGGCAGAGGAAGCCTGCGCGCGCATTGGCGCAGCCTGCTGGGCTCATTCTCGGCGCTGGGGGAGGGCGGTCTCGCAGAGCGCGCGCGGCGTCTGCGCCGGGCCTTCGAGGAGGAGGGTGTGACCTCTGTGCTGCCGGGCGCCATTGCGCACGGGCAATCCTGGCGCTGCGATCCGGTGCCGCTGCCGATTCCGGCCGCCGAGTTCGCCGAGATCGAGGCCGGATTGGCACAGCGCGCTACCCTGCTCGATGCCTTGCTGGCCGATATCTACGGGCCGCAAGCCCTGTTGGCCGAAGGCGCCCTGCCGCCCGCGCTCGTTTATAACAACCCCGGTTTTTTGCGAGCCTGCCGGTCTCTCCACACGCCCACCCGCCTTCAGTTCTACGCAGCCGACCTCGTGCGGGGCCCGGATGGCACGTGGCGCGTGCTGGCCGACCGCACCTCCGGCGCCGCCGGGATCGGGTTTGCGCGCGAAAATCGTCGGTTGCTGACGCGGGTGATGCCGGAAGCTTTTCGCCCGATGCAGGTGCGACAACTCCGCCCTTTCTTCGACCTGTGGCAGGACAGCCTGCAGAAACTTGCGGCACCGCACGCCGCACCGCAGGAAGGTGGCAGGCAATCAAGCCCCACGGTGGCGTTGCTCACGCCTGGCACCGGCGCGCCGCAGTGGTTTGAACATATGTACCTATCGCGCGAACTGTCCTGCGCGCTTGTCGAAGGTGGGGATCTGACCGTCCGCAACGGGGCGCTGTTCATCAAATCCCTGCGCGGCCTGCAACAGGTGGATGTTTTGTTGCGCCGTGTCGACGGCCGCATGATCGATCCGCTGGAGCTCGACCATGGCAGCTTGCTGGGTGTGCCGGGACTGCTGGACATCGCGCGGATGGGGGCGGTGCGCATCAGCAACGATGCCGGCTCGGGGGCGGCCGAGGCGCCCGCCTTCGCAGCCTTCCTGCCGGCCTTGTGCATGCGTCTGCTGGACGAGAGGCTCTTGCTGCAAAGCGTTCCCACCATGTGGCTTGGCGAGCAGCGCGCCCGTTCGGTGGTTCGGCAGGATCCTGGCCGCTGGCTTATCCGCCCGGCCACGGATGGTTCCACACACGGCCTGTCGCCTTCGAGCATGCTGCCGGCCGATCGTGCGGCGCTGTTGCAAAAGATCGACCTGCGCCCTTGGGAATGGGCCGCCACGGCGGCCATTCCGCCTTCGATGGCCCCGTGTCTGGACGGTGACGGCCTGACGCCTCGGCCTATCGTGATGCGACTGTTCCTGGTGCATGACGGTGTGCGCTGGCGGGCGCTTCAAGGCGGCCTCGCCCGGGTTTTGGAAAACACGGACCACGTGGCGGGGCGCCTGCCGCAAGGTGGACTTTCGAAGGATGTCTGGGTTTTGGACGAGGAACGCGGCGACGTGACGGGGCCTGCGCCGGTGGTGGCTCCCATCCTGCCGATCCGCCGCGCGACCGGCGATCTGCCAAGCCGGGTGGCCGATAACCTGTTCTGGCTGGGCCGGTATGTGGAGCGGCTCGAGCATTCGGCGCGTCTCATTCGCGCGGCCATTGCGCGCCTGGCGCGGGGCACCGGCCTCAACGCCCGCGAAGGAGTGGAACTGCAATGCCTCGCGCGCTGCCTCGTCGAGGCTGGCTGTCTTCCTCCGGAATTGGGCGCGGCCAGTGCCAGCACGACCTTGCTGGGCGAGGCGCTGCTGGCCTGCGTGCGTGAAGGCGGCATGCTCTATGATCGTTTCAACGCCGTCAGCCGCCTGACCGAAAGTGTGCGCGACCGGCTGACGGGTGACATGTATGCAACGTTCACCCAGGCATTGCGGGCCGCCCAGGCCGATGCCGCGGCGGTGGGCCGGAGTCTCGACGGGCTCAGCCACGCGATGGTGTCGATCCAGCGTTATTCCACGTCGGTGGCGGGTGTCGCCGCCGAGAGCATGGTGCGCGGTGGCGGCTGGCTGTTCCTGGATCTGGGGCGCAGGGTGGAACGTGCCCATGCTGTGACCGGCGAGATCGCCATCGCGCTCAGTCATGCGCCGGAGCGGATCGAGAACGGGCTTCGGCTGGTGCTGGAACTGTGTGACAGCGCCATCACCTATCGCGCGCGCTACCTGAACGTTTTGCAGCCGGCACCTGTGCTCGATCTCGTCCTCGCCGACCAGGGCAACCCGCGCGGTCTGGCCTTTCAGCTTGTGGCCATTCATGGGCTGCTCGACGAACTCATCGATGGCGGTGGCCGCGAAATGTTGGCGGGCGCCGCCGCCGGCTTGCTGGCCGAGGCCGAGGCTCTGGTGGAAAACGTGTTGGACGCGAAGGATCAGGCGATCGCCGCCTCGGAACTGCCGCCAAAACTGGAGGGCATCGCAGGCGCGATCGCCGAACTGTCCGACAGGATCACGCGCCGCTATTTCGCCTTGCTGCCGGTGGCGCAGACCCTCGGCGTGGCATCGGAATCGGTGGATACCGTCGAGGAACAGACCAGCGAGCTGGCGGGCGCCGCGTGAAATACCGTGTTTCGCACACCACCACCTATACCTATGCGCGACCCGTCGATCTTGCCTCCCATATGCTGCACCTCACCCCGCGCAGTATTCCTGGGCAAAGGGTTATCTGGTCGGATCTCGAGGCGGACCCACCGGCTTCGCGTACCAATGCCGGGTCGGATCATTTCGGCAATCACGTGGCATGGATGTCCATGGATGATCGGCACGCGAGTTTCGCGGTCACGGTCAAGGCGGAGGTGGACGTGGCGTTTCCACCACCGCCACAGATCTGCGATACGCTGCCGTGGGAGGATGTGGCCAAGGCGGCATCCGCCGGTGGTCCGGCTGCCTGGCAAGCGGCGGAATTCGTGTTTGACAGCCCCATGATCCCCAGCGAGCCGGCGGCCGGCGCTTACGCCGCGCCGTCCTTTCCGCCCGGGCGTCCTATTCTGGCCGCGTTGTTGGAGTTGAACGGCCGCATCCGAAAGGAATTCGCTTTCAAAGCGGGGGTGACCAATGTGCAGACGCCGGTTTCGCGCGTGCTCGCCCAGCGTGCCGGGGTCTGCCAAGACTTCACCCATCTCATGATCGCAGCCCTTCGCGCGCATGGTCTGCCGGCCCGATATGTCTCCGGTTATCTGCGGACCAAGCCGCCGCCGGGCACCACGCCGCGGCGCGGGGCAGACCAGTCGCATGCCTGGGTTGGCGCCTGGCTTGGCCCAGATCATGGCTGGGTGGATCTGGACCCCACCAACGATCTCGTGGTGCATGACGAACATGTGGTGCTGGCCTGGGGCCGGGATTACGGCGATATCAGCCCGGTGCGCGGCGTTATTTTAGGCGGCGGGCGGCATAGCGTATCGGTTGGCGTGGATCTGGAAGCGCTATGATACGCGCCTCGGATTAACCATTTCCTCATTCTTTGGCCGCAGACTGCCACCAGGTCTGCACCAAAGGTGGTTGCCGTGGTTCCCGAAATCGTCCCAACGCTTTGCGATACGTTGCCGCTCCCTGTCGTGCAGGGGGCCGCCTCACTGGCCACCGCCGCGTCGCGGGGCGTGCCGGTCGAGAAACTGCTCACGGCGCTATCCGGTCCGTTCGCAACCGCTGACGAGATGTTTGCCGCAGCGTTCGATACCGCCGTTTTGTCGCTGCTGTCGGCGCGCAATGCCTTGGGTGTGGCTTTGCAGGACGATCTTTTGCGCCAGTGCCGGATGTTCCGCGTGGCAGATGGCCCAGCGGCCCAGGGCAGGGCCCGGCCGTTGCGGCTGCTGGCTTTCGTGGCACCGGGCGATCTGCAGATGAATATGCCGCTCGAGTTCATAACGCAGCATCTGAACGTGCGGCTCGATCTCGTCTATGTCCTGCCGGGCATGGAGTTGCCTCCCGTCATGCCTAATCACGATGTGGCGATTTGCGCCATCAGTGACTCGGATCCGGCGGCGCTGGAGCGGCTGATCCCGCTTCTCGCGCGTTGGCCACGGCCCGTGTTGAACGACCCTGGCCGGGTGGCTGGCGGACAGATCGGCACCCTGACCCGAGACGGAATCGCGCGACTTTTCGCCGATACGGATGGCATCACCTCACCCGCCACGGTCTCGCACGCGCGCTCCGCGGTGTTCGACTTTCTGGCATGTGCTTTTCCGGTGTCGTCCCTCGTGCCGGACGCTTGCTGGCCGTTGCTGATACGCCCTGTCGGGTCCCACGCCGGGAAATCGCTCGAGCGCGTTGAGTCGCCGGATGCGTTGAGGGCTTATATGGACAACACCGTGGCGAAACATTTGTATCTGTCCCGCTTCGTCGATTACCGCAGTGAGGACGGCAGCTACCGCAAGTATCGGCTGGCGTTGATTCAGGGGCAGGCGTTTCTGTGCCACATGGCGGTGTCGGATCATTGGATGATCCACTATCTCAATGCCGGCATGAGCGAGAGCGCGGTCAAGCGCGCCGATGAGGCCCGCGCCTTGGCTGAATTTGAGAATGGCTTTGCAAGGCGTCAGGGGTCCGCCATTGCCATCATTCAGGAGCGCCTCGGCCTCGATTATGTCATTCTCGACTGTGCGGAGGCGCCGGATGGCACGCTGCTGCTGTTCGAGGTGGAGATGGCGGCGATCATCCATAAGCTCGATCCGGAAGACCTCTTTGCTTATAAACAGCTTCCGATGCAGCGGATTTTCGACGCTTTTGAAGACATGCTGCATCAGGCGGCCGGGTATGTGATGGCGTGATGACCTATCCCCGTGGGGCCCGCTTACGCGGCAGCGGCAACGGCGCGTCCGTGCGAGAGGCGGAAAATCCGATCCAGCCGTTCCACGCCCGTCAGGCGGTGAGCGATCAGAATAATGCTGCGGGTGTCGGCCACGTCGTTCAACGTGGTCAGAAAAGCCCGTTCCGTCTCGGCATCCAGGCCAGCGCAGGGTTCATCCAGGATCAGGATGCGGGCGGGCGAAAGCAGGGCGCGGGCCAGTGCCAGCCGGCGTCCCTGCCCACCGGAGAATTGATGGCCACCTTCACCGAGATAGAAGTCAAGCCCGCCCGTAAGCGCGCGTACAGCCTCTGCGATTCGGGCTTGTTCGAGCGCGGCCCAAAGCTGGCCGTCGGTGGCATCGGGTTTTGCCAGCAGAAGATTGGCGCGAATGGTGTCGTCGAACAGGTGGGTGGATTGGCTGAGCCATCCGATGCGGGCGCGCAGATCGGCGGCCGCCACGGTGGCGATGTCGATACCGCCCAGCAGAATTCGGCCACTCTGCGGGATCGCCAGACGCAGAATCAATGCGGCGAGGCTGGATTTTCCGATCCCGGAAGGACCCAACAGCGCCACGCGATGGCCCGCCGGAATGTCCAGAGACAGGCTGTTGAACACATCGGGACGACCGGTTTCCCAGGTGAAACTCACCATTTCGAGGCGAAGGTCGTGGCCCGACGGCATGGCCGCGATGATTTTTGGGTCCGGCGATGGGACGGGGCCATCCGCCACGTCCAGAACGCGGGTTGCCGCCGCAGTGGCAAGGCCCGCCTGGGCACCCGCGCGGGGCAGCAGGGCGATCGCTTCGAAACCGGCCAGGACCGTGAACACCATGACAATGGCCGCAACCCCGTGCGCGCGACCGATGACAAGGGTGGCGAGAATGGCGGCCTGTCCGCACAGGAATGCGGCGGACCCGGCGCGTGCGATCATGCGCATCGCGTGGCGCTGGGCGGCCAGCAAACCGGCCTCCTGCGCCTGGACATTCGCCAGCATGCGTCCTTCGGCGGCAAACGCCCGCACCTCGCGAAGCCCCGCGACACTGTCGAGCACGGCCACGCGCAGATCCGCCATCGATCGCGACAGTACGGCGCCATGGGCCCGGGCCTGATGCGCAGCGATCCCCGGAAGGACGAAGGCGGCCGTTACAAACAAGGCGGTGACGATGACGGCGAGCCAAACATCGAAGCGGCACAGGACAATGAGCAGGATCGGAAGGATGACCAGCGCGCCCACCAGGGGCAGCAGCACGCGCATATAGAGCACGTCCTGCGCTTCGACATCGCCGACGAGGCGGGCCAGAACGTCGCCGCTGCGCTGCATGCCGAGGCCGCCGGCCATACGCTGGGCCAGACTGTGGAAAAACCAGATGCGAAGATCCGCAAGCGCCCGAAACAGGGCGTTATGCGTTGTGAGGCGCTCGAAATAACGGAGCACCACGCGGGCCGGACCCAGGAGACGCAGCAGCAGCGGGATGGCCAGCAACGACGCGTCGGTGAACACGGCGCCGGCTGCCCCCGCGAGCGCGAGCCCTGCGAGGGTGCCAAGCAATGTCACGACAAGGCCCAGCGCCAGCCAGGGGGCCTGGCGGGAGGACAGCGCCATAATTCGCAGAAGCGGCCTCATGCTTCGCCGCGCGCCCGTACGATCTGGCCATCTCGCAGATCGATCCGGCGTCCACCCCAGGAAGCGTTCCAGGCATGAGCCGCGGTGGAATGACTGACGAGGATCACGGTGCGCCCGAGCGTGAGCCGTCGCAGCGAGTCGAGCACCTCGTTCTCCGTGGCGGGATCGAGATGCGCGGTGGGTTCATCGAGCAGCAGCAAGGGAGCGTTTTTCAACACTGCGCGGGCGATCGCCACGCGTTGGGCCTGCCCGCCGGACAGACCATAGCCGGCTTCGCCCAATCGCGTGTCGAGGCCCTGCGGCAGACCGGCGGCGAAGCTGGTCACGCGGGCAAACTGCGCTGCTTCCGCCACTTCGGCATCGGTGGCCTCAGGCCGCGCGAAACGAATGTTCTCGCGCAACGTGCCGGCGAACAGCACCGGGCGCTGCCCGATCCAGGCGGTCAGGCGGGACAGCGCCTGCGGCACGAGATCCGCAATGTCTGCGCCGTTCAGCGTGACGCGGCCTTCGGTTGGCCTTACGAATCCGAGCAGGATTTCGATGAGGCTCGATTTCCCGGCACCGGACGGGCCAGCCACCACGAGGGTTTCTCCGGGCGCGACGCGAAAGCTGATATCAGACAGAACCGGCCCGCGCGTGGCATCCCAGGTGAGGCCGACATGGTCGAATACCACCGTCAAACCCTGCGCTTGCACGTGGCGCACGGTGAGCAGCGGCAGGGGGACTGGTTGCTCCGGCAGATTGGCGAGATCGCGGGCGGCGTCGCGTGCCTGGAAACGGTCCTGGTAGGCGGCGCTGAAGTTGCGCAGCGGGGCGAAGAACTCCGGCACCAGAAGCAGGACGAACAGCGTGCTGACCGGCGTTGACAAACCGCCGGCCGCATATTGCGTGCCGGCCCGGATGGCCAGGATCACCAGGGCAGCGGCGGCTGCGAGATCTAGCGCGCCGGATGACAGAAAGGCCACACGCAGCACGCGCATGGTGCGCATCCGCAACTCGTTCGCAGCCATCCCAAGCGCGCGGGTTTCGTCTTCGATCCGTCCATACATCACGATGGTGGCGATCCCGCGCATGCGATCGAGAAAGCGGGTCTGCAGCCGCGACATCGCCGTGAACTGGCGTGACGCCGCGCGCCCCGCACCGATCCCAGAGAGCGCCATCGCCACGGGCACCAAAGCGCCGCATGCCGCGAGCACGAGGGCGGCGAGCGGGTCCAACGCCAGGACGACCAGCGTCATCAACAGTGGCGACAGAACCGCCACGGCGGCCGCCGGTATCCAACGGGCGAAATATCCATCAAGCGATTCGATGCGATCAACAACGATGGCGGACATCGCCACCGAATGGCGTTCGCGCAGCAGCGCGGGGCCGTGCGCCAGAAGCCGGCCCAATGCGTCTGAGCGCAGGCGCCGGCGAACTGTGGCACCGATGCGGAAGGTGAGGCCCTCGGTGGCCATCCCGGCCGCGGCGCGGGCGAGTGCAAAGGCCGCGAACCCCAGCGCCGGGAAGAGTGGCGAGACGGTTTGCGTCTCGTCCCGCAAGATCCCCGCCAGCAGCACCGCCATGCAGCCGGCCTGGGAAGCGGCCAGGATGGTGTTTCCCACGCCCATGGCGATCAGGCGCCGCGCGGCCCGCCGACCGGCCACGGATTGTTCGGCGAGCCATATCTGGCCACGCTTGTCGGCGGCGCTTGAGGGGGCGGACGTCATTGTGGGCAGTTTAGCCGATGCGCCCGTGTTTACCACTGCCACCGGGCGGCTTCGTGTGCGCGTGATCCCAAGACGCCATCCCGTGGGGCGATCAAGCGGGGCGCCGCATATCGAACCGGCTGTCCGGCCGGATTTCAGCGTATGCCGATGGTCCGCCGGCGCGCAGGATGATGCCGGCGCCGAAGGTGTCGAACACACCGTCTTTGAGCAGATGTCGCGCGATATGAACGGCCACGACCTGGCCGAACACGACGGTGGCGGGCGTGGGCGCGCCGGTGTGATCGAGCAGCGGCACGATCTGTGTCACCCGGCACTCGAAACTCACGCCCGCCTCGGCCACGCGGGGCACCTGCACAAGCCGGGAGGGGGCGGAGGTGAGCCCGGCGAGGGCGAATTCATCGGTGCCGTAGGGCACGGCGGCGCAGGTTTCGTTCATGGCGGACGCGAGGTCTTTCGTGGCCATGTTCCACACGAATTCCCTTGTTTCCTGCGCGTTGCGCAGCGTGTCCTTTGGGCTGGTGCTGGAAAACCCGATGATCGGTGGCGTGTAGTTGAAGCCGTTGAAGAAGCTGTAGGGGGCGAGGTTCACCGATCCGTCGGCACCGCGCGTCGATATCCAGCCGATGGGCCGGGGGCCGATGATGGCGTTGAAAGGGTCGTGCGCGAGGCCGTGGCCCTGGGCGGTCTCGTAGAAATGCGTGTTGCTGTCGGTCATGCCGGAATTGCCTCCGCCGGTGGAAAGTGCAGTGTCTGGCGCGCGATGCCGATCACGCGTCGGGCTTCGCTCCATAGGTCGTATTGGTCGAAGTCGCCAAACCCGACCCAGGCGAGTTCGGTGATGTCTGAACCCGCCTGTGCCGCGTCGCCCTGCCAGGCGGCGGCGTAGTCGATGACGGTGTAGTGGTAGCGTGGCCGGCCCGCGAGTCCTGGGGTGATGATGTCCACCACCGCGGCGAAATGCAGGTCGCCGACGACGAGGCCGCATTCTTCGCGCAACTCGCGTCGTGCCGCCTGTTCGCAGGTCTCGCCCAGTTCCTGCGCGCCGCCCGGCAGGCTCCAGGCGCCCTTGTTCGGCGGATTGCCGCGACGGACGAGCAGAACCGCGTCTGGCCGGAGCACGGCCACGCCGATGCCCACGATGGGGCGTTCTGGATACTCACGGCTCACTTCGCGGGCTCGGTGCCGATCAGGTCGGCCGCAACGGGGGCGAGCGCGGTCTGACGCCATTCGGGGAGTTGGAAGGCCCAGCCCTGAAGGCCCTGGAAGGCCTCGGCGCCGGTGCCGCTTGCCTTGAAGCTGGCCCAAAGCTGCTTGTCATCGCGGGCCAGGGCCACCGCGATCACCAGCCCATCGGTGGCGGTGAAGACGGTTTGGCCGATTGCGACGCCCGGCAGGGCGCCCGCCCGGACATCGGCCAGCGTGACAGCTTCGAGCGCCTTGCCGATCTCGCCGATCCGGTACTCGTCTGGCTTGCCGGCAGGGGGATTGACCATCTGCATGCCGTCGCCTTTGCGTTCGAACGTGAGCGTGTCGGCGCCGTGGGTGACCACGACGTGCTGCATGCGATCGGCCGGGATGTCGATCACCTCGCGGATCAGCCAGGATTGCGCGTCGGCATCGGCAGGGATGCGCCCTTCGGCGAGCCAGGCGCGGGACTGGTCAGGACGCCGCACATAGACCGTCTCCGGCAGGCCGCCCTGGCTGCGTTGGCTGCGATGGCCCAGCAGCAGGTCGGCCAACACCGTGCCGTCGTCGGTTGCGACCTTCAGCGCGACGGATGTGGAATGGGCGGCGTCTGGCGCATCGACGCCGAGGCGGGCGAACAGGCTGGGATTGGTGGTGCGTGGCTCGAGAAGGCGGAGTTCTGTGAGGCCTGCCAGCAGCGCACGCATCTTTTGCGGCTGCACGGGATAGGCGCCACGCTCGGCCAGCGTCCAGCGCCCATCCTGTTTCACGAGGGTGCTCGTTTTGCCCGAGCCGAGAACGACGATGCGCTGCGCGCTTGGCAGCACGCCTGCGATAGCGGGGAACATCAACTGGCCGGCGCCTTGTGGCGGGGTTTCAGTGTGCAGGCGAAGCTGCAGACCTGCTGCCACCGATGCGGTGCCCAGCAGCAGCAGGGCCAGGGCGGTTGCGGGTTTCATGCGGGCCTCCGACTGCGTCGCGCGCGTCGGAGAACGCCCATCACGATGGCGAGCACCAGCATGAGGCCGGGGACCAGGGCGATGTCGAACAGACGCAAACGGGTTTGGAGCGTGGCGATATCGCGGCGCAGTTCGAGCTGCACCGACCGCAGCTTGCCGCGTGTTTCCACGATATCGCGCTTCAGGCCATCGATGGCTTCGCGTTGGGCCTCGTTCAGCGCGGCATTGGTGGTGCCGTCGCGCCCGGTGCGAAATTGGTCGAGCTCCTTGGTCGTGTCGTCCAGATGTGTCGAGAGCGCCGTTTCGGTCTGGCGGTAACGGGCTTCGGCGTCGCGCTGCATCGCCTCCACACGCGCGAACGGGCGGGAGACGCCGCCGCGGCTGCGCAGGCCGATCAGCGCGTCGCCGCCAGCCAGGGTGCCCACGAGATTGGTGACGAAGGTGCCGTTGTCGGCGAACGGCGTGGCGGTGGGGGTGCCGAAGAAATCCTGGGTGCGGGTCCAGAACCGGTCGGACAGCATGTCGGTGTCGGCGATGACCACGAGGTTCGCGGGCTTTTCGGACCGTGCGAGGAAGGGCGTCGTGGCACCCTCCGGCGCCTTGTCGAAGGCCGACTGCAGGCGGCCCCCGATGCGGGCGGCGAGCACGCGGCGTTGGCCATCCGGCCTGAAGCCGGCGAGCAGCGCCGCGGGGTCTGGGTTGGTGCGGATGGCGCTGGCAGGGATCAGCGCGGAATGGTCAGAACTGGTGAGCAAGGGGGTGAACACGATGTCCGACGCGGGCGCCTTGGCCAGGAAACCCGGTGCCGCGAGGGTGATTTCCGACAGGTCGGCGGTGGCGGGGTCGTCGTGATTGATGCCGTCGCGCACGCTGAAATAGGCGACGTAGTCCACCGCCTGCGCCCGCGACCCCGCCCCCGCGCGCACCTTCCACGCGCCGGTGAGGTCGCCCACCACCTGGTCGGGATCGTAGACGATGCCCCAGGCCTTGAAGAGCCTGTCGAGATCGCTGGCCTGGACCGCGGGCGGGGCGCCGGTTTGCGGATCGGCGCCCAAGGCTTCGTTGGTAGGGCCGACCATGGCCATCAGCCGGCCGCCGCGCATGACGAATTGATCGATGGCGTAAAGCGTGGCGGCGGGCAGGTTCTGCGGATGCACCACCAGCAGAACCTGGATGTCGGGATCGATGGTCGCGGCATCGGCGGCGACGGGGCGAACGGCGAAGCTGGTGCGCAGGTTGAGCATTGCCGTCCAGGGCGCGCCGGCGCTGGGATTGCCCGGCGCGCGCATCATCATCTGTTGCGGGTCACCATCCATCTTGAGCGGCGTGAGGATGCCGACAACCGGGCGGGTGGGGCTCGAGAGTTCATAGACGAGGCGGGTGAGATCGTATTCCAGGAAGCGTTCGCGTTCCGGCTGGAAGAACGGGATGGTGCGTTCGTCGTCCAGCAGATTGTTGCCTTGCAGGCCGAAGAACACGCGCTCGCTGCCTTGCTCCAGCGGCACGCCTTGCAGGCCGTAGCCGGTGGCGCGGTCCTCCGCGTCGCTGAAAGGCTCGGGGTCAATGATGTCCAGGTGGATCCTGCCGCCGGACAGTTCGACGAATTGGCGCAGCATGTCGCGAACGCGGTCGGCATGGGCGCCGTATTGCGGGATGGCGGCACCCAGGCGGGCCGAATAATAAAGACGCAGCGTGATGGGCTCGCTGAGGCCCGCCAGCACCGATTTCGTGCCCGGCGCCAGCGTGTAGAGCTGTTGGGCGGTGAGGTCGGCGTGGCGGCCCGCGAGCGTGCGGTCGGCGATCATGTTGACGCCAACGAAAAGGAGGGCCGCACCGATCATGCCGAGGGCGGAGACGAACAGTTTTTTCATGATGCTCAATCGGCCCGCGTGTGGTCGATGACCACGGTGTTGAGGAACAGGAAGAAGATCATGAACGAGGCGAAATAGACGAGGTCGCGTGCCTCGACCACACCGCGCGCGAAACTTTGGTAGCGATCGGCCACCGAGACGCGGCGGGCCAGCTCGGCGATATCAGGCGCGTTGCGCGACAGGAATTCGGTGACCAGCGGCGTGCCGGAGACGACCACGAGGAAGCACAGCGCCACGGCCAGCACGAAGGCGATCACCTGGTTCTTGGTGGCGGCGGACACGGCGGCGCCGATCGACAGGAACGCGCCGGCCAGCAGCATGGCGCCGAGATAGCCGCTGGCGATCGCGCCGTTATCGGGCTGGCCGAGATAGTTCACCGTGACGACGAACGGGAAGGTGAGCGCGATGGCGATGGCTGAGAAGGCCCAGGCGGCGAGGAATTTGCCCAGCACGGCCTGCCAGGCGGCGATCGGTAACGTCAGCAGCAGCTCGATGGTGCCGGAGCGGCGTTCCTCGGCCCACATCCGCATGGTCAACGCCGGCACCAGCAAGAGCAGCACCCAAGGCAGGAAGGTGAAGAAGGGCTGCAGGTCGGCCTGATTTCGGGTGAAGAAATTGCCGAGGTTGAACGTCAGCGCGCCTTGCAAGGCGAGGAAGATGACGATGAACACTACGGCCACGGGGGTTGCGAAATAGCCGGCGAGTTCGCGCCGGGCGATGACGAGGGCGGCGCGCATCAGGCGGCCTGCACCAGCGTCAGGTGGCGAAACACGTCGTCCAACCGGCCGGAGGGGTGCATGGCGGCGAGTTCGGCGGGGGTGCAGTCGGCCACGATGCGGCCATGCGCGATCACGATGGCGCGGGTGCAGACGGCTTCGACCTCCTCGAGGATGTGCGTGCTGATGATGATGGCCTTGTCCGCTGCCATGGTCTGGATCAGGCGGCGCACCTCGTGTTTCTGGTTGGGGTCCAGGCCGTCGGTCGGCTCGTCCAGCACCAGGACGTCGGGGTCGTGCAGCAGGCTTTGCGCGAGGCCCACGCGGCGTTTGAAGCCTTTCGAGAGCGTCTCGATCGGCATCTGGCGCACCTCGCCCAGGGTGGTGGCATGGATGGCCTGGGCCACGCGGTCAGCGCGCTCGCCGCCGGAGAATCCGCGGATGCGGGCGGTGAAGGTGAGAAAGCTGTGCACGGTCATGTCGGGGTAGGTGGGGGCGCCCTCGGGCAGGTAGCCGAGATTGTGGCGCGCGCGAACGCCGTCGGTGGTGACGTCGTGGCCGCAGATGCGCGCGCGGCCGGAATCGGGCGTGATGAAGCCGGCCAGCATGCGCATGGTGGTGGATTTTCCGGCGCCGTTGGGGCCGAGGAAGCCGAGCACCTCGCCGCGCCGGACGTTAAACGACACGTCGCCCACGGCCACATGGGCGCCGAAGCGCTTGGTGAGGCCTTCGATCTCGATCAGTGCGGTCATGGTCGTCTCCGAACCGGATACTTCGGCGGTGGATTCTTCGGCAGTGGATGGCCCGTGTTCAGCCGGAGTGCAAGGTGCGGAAGGCATCGTCTCGCCCGAACAGGCGCAGCAGCAGGCGGATGGCCTGGCCGCGCTCCGAGACCAGATCGGCGTCGCGGGTCAGCAGCGCCTCGGCGTCGCGCCCGGCCATGTGCAGCAGGCCCTCGTCGGTTTCAGGGTTGGCGAGGCGCCAGCCGGGCAGGCCGGATTGGCGGGTGCCGAGCAGGTCGCCGCCGCCGCGCAGGCGGAAATCCTCGTCGGCGATGCGAAACCCGTCCTCGGTCTCGCGCAGCAGCATCAGGCGTTTGCGGGCGGTTTCGCTGAGCTGGTCGTCATACAGCAGCAGGCAGAAGCTTTCTGCGGCACCGCGTCCCACGCGACCGCGCAGCTGGTGCAGCTGGGCGAGGCCGAAGCGCTCGGCCTGTTCGATGACGATGACGCTGGCTTCCGGCACGTCGACTCCGACCTCGATGACGGTGGTGGCGACCAGCAGCTGCGTGCGCCCGGCGGCGAAGTCGGCCAAAGCCTGCTCGCGCACCATCGTGTCCTGGCGGCCATGAGCCAGGCCCATGCGGGCGCCGAAGCGGTCGGCGAGGGAGGCGTAGCGGGCTTCGACGGCGGCGAGGTCGAGCACCTCGCTCTCGCTTACCATCGGGCAGACCCAATAGACCCGCGCGCCGCCGGCGATGGCGCGGGAGACGGCGTCGCAGACCACGCCGATGGACGAGAGCGGATGCGTGGTGGTGCGAATCGGCTTGCGGCCGGCGGGCTTGCCGTCGAGCCGGCTGGTCTGCATCTCGCCCCATTGGGTCAGCAGCATGGTGCGCGGGATGGGGGTGGCGGTCATCACCAGCACGTCGGTGTGCTCGCCCTTGGCGCCCAGCAACAGGCGCTGGTTGACGCCGAAGCGGTGCTGCTCGTCGATCACGGCCAGAGCGAGGTCGCGGAATTCGACACCTTCCTGCACCAAGGCGTGGGTGCCGATGGCGATGGGGATGCTGCCGTCGGCGAACCCTTGCAGCACGCGGGCGCGCTCGCGGCCGGTGACGGAGCTGGCGAGAAGGGCCGAGGGCACCGGGCAGATGCGCGCGAGGGTGCGGGCGTGCTGGCGGGCGAGGATTTCGGTGGGTGCCATAATGGCGGCCTGTGCGCCGGCTTCCACCGCACGAAGCATGGCCAGGATGGCCACCAGGGTTTTCCCCGAGCCGACATCGCCTTGCAGCAGGCGCAACATGCGACGCGGCGCCGACAGGTCGGCGTCGATTTCAGCGAGGACGTGGCGTTGGGGTTCGGTGAGATCGAAGCCGAAGGCTTCGAGGGTTTGGGCGCGCAGGGAGGCGGGGGGCGTAAGCGCACTGTCGGTCAGCGCCCGGTTGGTCAATGCACGGCCGGGGCGTGCGCGGACGCGGCGGCGCATCAGCCCCATGGCGATCTGGCCGGCGAGCAATTCGTCGTAGGCGAGTCGCTGCCGGGGGAGGGGCGAGGGAAGTGCCTCGGGGGCCTGCAAGGCGGTGAGCGAGGCGGTGAAGCCGGCCCAGCCCTGGCGCCTGAGCAAGGCGGGATCGTGCCATTCCGGCAGGCTAGGGATACGGGTCAGCGCCTCGGCCATGGGCTTGCGCAGATGCCAGGCGAACAGCCCCGCGGTCAGCGGCCAGACCTGCTCCACGCCGGGGAACTGCTCCGGCTTCTCGGCGGGCGCGATGTGGTCTGGATGGGCGATCTGGCGGCGATCGTCCATTTTGCCGGCGATGAGTACGCGCTGGCCGGGGCGCAGTTTCTGATGGGGGAAGGCGCGGAAGAACACCAGATCGCAAAAGCCGGTGCCGTCCGTGACCGTGACCTTGGTGGGTTGGCGCGGCGTTTCAGGCGGCGTGATGGTCATCACCTCCACCTCGAGCGTGACGGTCTGCAGCGGCAGGGCGGCGCGGATGGTGGTGCGCTGCCTACGGTCGATATAGCTCTCCGGCACATGAAACAGCAGGTCGATCACCCGGTCGCCACCCAGGGCGCGGGCCATCAGTTTGCCCAGCGCGTCTCCCACGCCCCGCAGGCTGCCCAGCTCGGCGAACAACGGATCCAGACGCCAGGGTTCGACGATGATCGGCACGTGCGGGGAGTGCCCGAGTTTGCCGGATTTGGAAAGAATTTCGCAGCAGGCGGATCGTGTGGCGGCGCGACCTACCCAGCGCGGCCTGCCGCCGCTATATGCGGCAGATGACCGAGAGCCCCCTCTCGCCGGTGCAGACGCGCCGGCGCCGCCTGTTGTTCCGTGCCACCCATCGCGGCACCCATGAAACCGACCTGCTGATTGGAGGATTCGTGGGCGCCCGCATCGAGGCGATGTCGGAGCCCGACATGGATGCGCTGGAGGAGGTCATGGAATTGCCGGACGCCGATCTCGCGGATTGGCTGACCGGGCGACTGCCCATCCCGCCCGGCGTCGACAGCCCGATGTTGCGGGCCATCAAGGATGCGGGCGGCAAATGAGCGATCTCGCCCCCAAGATTGCCACCGTCTATGGCGCGCCCGAGGGCTGGGATGCGGTGCTGCTCGACCGGCGGTCCCGCGAACATGACGGCGTGCTGCTGCATGTCGCGCGCGACGATGCGCGGATGGCTGCCATGGCCGAGCAGTTGGCGTTCTTCGCGCCGAACGTGGAAATTCTCCGATTCCCGGCCTGGGACTGTCTGCCCTACGACCGGGTGTCGCCCAACCCGGCCATCGTGTCCGAGCGGATCGCCACGCTGGCGCAGCTGCTGGAGCCCGCGCAGGCGCGTCGCATCGTGCTCACCACCATGAACGCGCTGGTCCAGCGCGTGCCGCCCCGGCATGTGTTCCATGGCGCCTCGCTGTCGCTGTCCACGAACGGGACGGTGAAGTCCGACGAGCTGGCGCGCTTTCTCGACGGGCGCGGCTATGTGCGCGCCGGCACGGTGATGGAGCCCGGCGAATACGCCATTCGCGGTGGGATCATCGACGTGTTTCCCTCCGGCTTTGCCGAGCCCGTGCGCATCGACACGTTCGGCGACACCATCGAAAGCCTGCGCAGCTTCGACACCACCACCCAGCGCAGCGGCGCGCCCATTCCGGAATTCCGGCTGCGTCCGGTGTCGGAGGTGTTTCTCGACAAGCCGAGCGTGGCCCGCTTCCGCACCGCATGGCGCGAGCTGTTCGGCCCGAAAGCGGCGGAGGACCCGATCTACCTGTCGATCTCCGATGGCCGGCGTCATCCCGGCATGGAGCATTGGGTGCCTCTGTTCCATGAGGGCATGGAGACGTTGCTGGACTATCTGCCCGGCGCCTCCCTCAGCCTGGATCATCAGAGCGAGCAGGTTCTGGCCTCCCGCCTGGAAATGGTGGCCGACCATTTCGATGCGCGGAAGTCGGTGCCGCGGGATGGTGAGGTGCCGTACCGGCCGTTGCCGCCGGGCCTGCTGTATCTCGCGGACAAGGACTGGCGGGCGATGGTGGCCCGCGTGACGATGTTCGCGTTCTCGCCATTCGCCAAACCCGATGACGCCGTGGGCATTGATGGCGGTGGCCGGCCGGCGCCGGTGTTCGCTCATCGCAATGTGGCACCCGGCACGGGCGCGGGCGAGAACGTGTTCGCCCAGTTCCACACCGCGTCTGACCGCTGGCTGCGCGACGGGCGGCGGACGGTGGTGGCGGCGTGGTCAAACGGATCGCGCGAGCGGATCGGCAATCTGCTGGTCGAGCACGGGTTCAAGGTTCAGAAGGCCGCGAATTACGAGGAGGTGCGCGATGCGCCGATCGGCACGGCGGCGCTGATCACCCTGGGCATGGAGCGCGGCTTCATCGCCGACAAGCTGGCGCTGGTGTCGGAGCAGGACCTGCTGGGCGAGCGCATCGCCAGGCCGCCGCGCCGGCGCAAGCGGGCCGATCAATTCATCGCCGAGGCCACTGAAATCGCCGAGGGCGACCTGGTGGTGCATCAGGATCACGGCATCGGGCGCTACGACGGGCTGGTGACGCTCGACGTCAACAACGCGCGCCATGACTGCCTGCGGCTGTTGTATGACGGCGACCAGAAACTGTTCCTGCCCGTTGAGAACATCGAGATGCTGAGCCGGTTCGGCTCGGAGACGGCGGGCACCGCGCTCGACAAGTTGGGCGGCGCCAGCTGGCAGAACCGCAAATCGAAGATGAAGCAGCGGATCCGCGACATGGCGGGCGAGCTGATCCGCACGGCCGCCGAACGCAGGCTGCGGGAGGCCGAGACGATGGCGCCGGCGGAAGGCGAATGGGACGAGTTCTGTGCGCGTTTCCCGTTCGTGGAAACCGAGGACCAGGCCCGCGCCATCGCCGACGTGCTGGAGGATCTCTCCGCCGGCCGCCCGATGGATCGGCTGATCTGCGGCGATGTGGGGTTCGGCAAGACCGAGGTGGCGTTGCGTGCCGCCTTCGTGGCCGCGATGAGCGGGTCGCAGGTGGCGGTGGTGGTGCCGACGACGTTGCTGGCGCGGCAGCATTTCCGCGGCTTCACCAAGCGTTTCGAAGGGCTGCCCATCAAGATCGGCCAGCTTTCGCGGATGGTGACGGCCAAGGACGCCACCGCGGTGCGCGACAAGGTGGCATCCGGCGACATCAACATCGTCATCGGCACCCACGCGCTGCTGGCCAATTCCGTGAAGTTCGACAATCTGGGCCTCGTGATCGTCGATGAGGAACAGCATTTCGGCGTGGCGCACAAAGAGAAGCTGAAATCGCTGAAGGCCGACGTGCATGTGCTGACGCTCACGGCCACGCCCATTCCGCGCACGCTGCAGCTGGCGCTGACCGGGGTGCGCGAGATGAGCATCATCGCCACGCCGCCCGTCGACCGGCTTGCCGTGCGCACGTTCATCATGCCGTTCGATGCGGTGGTGATCCGCGAGGCCATCCAGCGCGAGCGTTTCCGGGGCGGGCAGGTGTTCTGCGTGGTGCCGCGCGTGGAGGATCTGGCGCGCATGGCCACGCGTCTGGCCGAGATCGTGCCGGAGGCGCGCACCGTGATGGCGCATGGCGGGCTGGCGCCGACCGAGCTGGAGCGCGTGATGACCGAGTTCGGCGACGGCAAGTTCGACGTTTTGCTGTCCACCAACATCGTGGAATCCGGGCTCGACATGCCGGCGGTGAACACGATGATCATCTATCGCGCCGAGATGTTCGGCCTGGGTCAGCTGTATCAGCTGCGCGGCCGGGTGGGGCGTGGCAAACAGCGCGGCTACGCTTACCTCACCTGGCCACCGACGAATGCGTTGTCGGTGGCAGCCGAGAAGCGGCTGACCGTGATGCAGACGCTCGACAATCTTGGCGCCGGGTTCACGCTCGCCTCGCACGACCTGGATATTCGTGGCGCCGGCAATCTGTTGGGTGACGAGCAATCCGGCCATATCCGCGAGGTCGGCATCGAGCTGTATCAGCAGATGCTGGAAGATGCGGTGGCGGACATGCGCGCCGAGAAGGGGCGCAAGAAGGCCGCCGCGCGCGATTGGACGCCGAATATCGGGCTCGGTCTGCCGGTGCTGATCCCCGAGGTCTACGTGAAGGAACTGCCGGTGCGCCTGGGTCTGTATCGCCGCATCGGCGCGCTCGACAACGATGCCGAGAGCGAGGCGATGGCGGCGGAACTGGTCGATCGTTTCGGGCCGCTGCCGGAGGAGGTCGACAATCTGCTGCAGGTCGTCGCACTGAAGCGGTTGTGCCGGGAGAGCGGCGTGGAGAAACTGGATGCCGGGCCCAAGGGCATGGTGCTGTCGTTTCGCGGCAACAAGTTCCGCAATCCCGCTGGCCTGATCACGTGGCTGGGCAAGAAGGCCGGGCTGGTGAAGCTGCGGCCGGACCACAAGCTGGCCATCGTGCGGGATATGAATGTAGCGGAGCGTGTGAAGATGGCGCGCGATGTTTTGGGGAATTTGAACCGTTTGGTGCAGGAAGCCAGGGTGGGTTAGATGTTCTTTTGTGAACAAAAGAACCAAAAAACTTCATTTATTATACTGTATTGTGCCGCGACACGTATTTTAATGAATAACAGTCTTTTTGCTTCTTTTACTTCAGAAAAAGAAGGTTCTTAACCTACGCCACGGCACCGTGGCGAGCGCCGCGAATGCCGCCAGGAGCCAAAGGCTGCGCGACAGCGGTGGGGCATAGTTGAAGGTGATTGTCGTCTCGCCCCTGGGCAAGGCGATCTGTTGCATGATGCCCTGATACGGGGCGATGTCGGCGGGGATGTTGTCCACGCGGGCGCGCCAGCCGGGGAAGAACAGCTCGCGGCGTATCAGTGTGCCCGGCCGATCGCACACCGCGCGCAGTGTGCGGCGGTCGGCGGGATAGAGCTGGCACCCGCCGTCGGGCGCTTCGAAATACGGCGCGGCGTCGGCCAGCTCGTAGATGTCCATCACCGCGTCCCGGTAGATGCGCGGCGGTGGCGCGTGGGGGGTGTGCAGCCCGAAGATGAGGCGCGGCGCGGCGGCCCCGCTTTCCGGGAGCCATATTGCGACGCCCTGAGTCCCGCCCTCGTGCTGCAACGTCCAGGTCAGCGTGGCGCGCGATACGATCGCAAGCGGGTATGGGAGCGTGATTGTGATGACGGCGTTGTCGGCGGCGCCGGCGAGCTCCACGCGGCCCTGCGCGCATGTCGTGTCGGTGCAGAGCTCCACCGCCAGGGCGCCGTCGGACTGGCCCATATAGGTGCCGATCTCCACGCCCACCTGCCCGAGTGTTCGGCCGAACATGCCTTGCGGCATCTGCGCCGGGTCCAACTTGCCGGACATCGACTGGCCGGGGCCGGGGCCGAGGTTGCGGGCCGCGGCGTGGGGGCGTTGTGGGAGACTTTCGAAGGTGGTGATGAACGGGTTCTGGCCTGGCTCCGTCAGCACGTAGCGTACGCCGAGCGCCTTGAAGTTGTCGAGATGGTCCACGAAGGCCGCGGCGTGGGTGGGCTGTCCGGGCAGCGTTGGCGGGTAGTTGCCGCGAAACATGATGGGGTCGGCGGAAGGGTCCAGCGCCCGCTGGATGTGGGCCTCCCACAATGCCGGCTGTGGCAGGTATTCATGGGTGATCTGCGCGGTCTCGAAATAGGCGCCGTAGTTCGGCAGATATGGCCCGAGCGTGAAAAACCGCTGGAGGCCGATACGATCCTGCAGGAAGGCGATGGCGGGTTTGTCGATCGTGACATCGCGCGGTCCGGACAGCATCGGCAGGCAGAACAGGGCGGCCGCGTTGACCGCGAGGAGACCGAGCATCGCCGCCATGTGGGAGGGGCCCGCCTTCCGCGTCAGCAGCCAGACGACGACGGCCGTTGTCGTCATGCCCCACAGCACCGACAGCAGCGGCCAAGCGGAAAAATGGGGCGTGGTGGCCGACATGCGTGAGAGCAGGGGGTAGGCGAGAAAAAGCGCCACGCTTGCCAGGATCAGGCAGGCGGTGGTGGCCGTCCCGATCAGCCGGCGGGACAGACCGCCCGCCTGCCAGTCCGACAGCGTGAGAACGCCGAGCAGCACGGCGGCGAAATGCCACGATGCCAGGCTGTAGCGCGAGAAGATCGTCTCCCGGATCAGGGGGATGAGGTTCAGCGCATGCAGCACGCCGGGCACGCTCGCGGTTTTCATCACGCACAGGGCGATCCAGACGGCGAGCAGGATGCGCAGGCCGCGAAGCCGTGGTCCGGTCAGCGATAGCAAAACGAGGAGCAGCGGCGCCAGGCCGAGATAGCCGCCGAGATTGGGCAGGACCTCGGCCACTTCGCCCAGCCTGTCCGCGGAGGTGAAGGCCTGCAGCGGGCCGAGCAGGTAGGGGAACAGCCAGACCGCGTAGATCGGCGCGGGTACGGGGTCGCCCGGTGGGCCGAAGGGGATGACGGCATGGTTCTGCACGGAGCCGTGCAGCAGAAAATGCAGGAACGACCAGATCGCCGGCGCGGCCAGGACGAGCCCGAGGCCGCCGCCGAGTGCGATGCAGCGGGTGAAGCGGGCTTTGGTCTCGCTCTGCCGCCAGCGCCACATCGCCCAGGCGAGCGCCAGCAGGCCATTGACATAGGCCATCTCCGGAAAGCCCGCGGTGAGCGACAAGGCGAGCGCCAGCGCGATCAGGCGGAAGCCACCGGCGCGGGCGTTTTCGATGCCGAGGAGAAACAACGGCAAGAAGGCGATGGGCATCATCGGTGCGTGGCCGAGCCAGGCATAGGTGCCGCTGAGCGCGAACATCAGCCCGCCGAGCCAGCTCAGCGAGACCCCCAGGCCCAGACGCCGCAGCAAGGCGTACGTGGCCGGGCCCGCCACCATTTGCAGCGCCATCTTGATCAGCAGCGGGCCGTTCTGGAAATGCAGCAGCAGCACGAAGGGCATAAACAAGGCGGAGGGCGACATCTCGCCCGCCAGCGGCATGCCGATGCCGTTATACGGGTTCCACCACGGCACCTCGAACCGCAGCCATTGTTCGGCTGCGAGATGGCCCAACGCCTGGGTGGTCGCGCCGATGTTCAGATCGAGATTGGTGGTGCCCGGAAGCCAGCCGGGGCGGCCACCTGTGAGCAGGCCGATGCCGAGGCCCATCGGGTCCTGCGACAGGCCGAAGGCGACCGGCCAGATCATAACGACCGGCAACAGGACCAGCGAGAGCCAGCCTATGTTGCGGGGCAGCCAGGCGCGCGGACGGTCGGGCGGTGCGATCACGCGGCCGGAATAGCGGCAAACCGCCGCTTAGGTCCAGCCGCGCGTGGGCGCAGCAATTGGCTCAGCGGGGGCGGCGCTGCTGGTGCTGTTGCGGACGCCCCTGTTGCGGGCGGGCCGGCGGCTGGTTGCGCCCACCGCCGCCGTTGCGCTGGCCGCCCATGACGGGCGGGCGCATCGTGGACAGGCGCGCGGCCTCCGAATGATACGGGTGATCGGTGGAAACCGGCACGGCCTGGCCGATCACACGCTCGATCCCGGCCAGCCAGGCGCGATGCTCCGGCTCGCACAGGCTGACGGCCAGACCGTCGCGACCGGCGCGCGCGGTGCGGCCGATGCGATGAACGTAGCTCTCGGGCAGGTTGGGCATGTCGTAGTTGAAGACGTGGCTGACATCGTCCACGTCTATCCCGCGCGAGGCGAGGTCGGTGGCCACGAGCACGCGCACATGGCCGGCCTTGAAGCCTGCGAGCGCGCGCTCGCGTTGGCCCTGGGACTTGTTGCCGTGAATGGCCTCGGCATTGGCGCCCGCATCGGTCAGCGCCTCGGCCACCTTGTTGGCGGTGCTTTTCGTCAAGGTGAACACGATGGCGCGGCTGACCTTGTCGGATTTGACCAGGTGCTTGAGCAAGGTGAGCTTGTTGCCGGAATCGACGAACATCACGCTTTGGCCGATGCGGTCCACGGTGGTGGCCGGCGGCGTGACTTCCACGCGCACGGGGTTGCGCAACAGGCTGGCGGCGAGCGAGGCGATGGCCGGCGGCATGGTGGCGGAGAACAGAAGTGTTTGGCGCTCCACCGGCATCATCGCCACGGCCTGGCGGATCGGCTTTACGAAGCCCATGTCCAGCATCTGGTCGGCTTCGTCGAGCACCAGCACGTGGGTGTTGCCGAGGTCGATATGGTGCTGGCTGATGAGGTCCAGCAGGCGGCCGGGCGTGGCCACCAGGAAATCGACGCCGCGCGCCATGGCCTTGACCTGGTGCATCTGGCTGACGCCGCCGAACACCACGGTGTGGCTCATGCCGAGGCCTTGGCCGTAGGCCGCGATGCTCTGATCGATCTGCGAGGCGAGTTCACGCGTGGGTGCGAGGATGAGGACGTTCGCGCAACGGGGCGGGGCCGGCTTCCGGTGGGCGGCCAGGCGATGCAGGATGGGCAGCAGGAAGGCGGCGGTTTTGCCGGTGCCGGTTTGCGCGAGGCCGAGCAGATCGCGGCCGGTGAGAAGCAGCGGGATGGCCTGCGCCTGGATCGGCGTGGGCGCGGTGTAGCCCTGGCCGGACAGGGCCTCGAGCAGTTTCGGGTGCAGCGCCAGCTCTGTGAACGTGGCGGCGGTTGGCGTGATATGGCTCATCGTCGGTCTGCGCCTCCAGCGCATGGCAGTCAGCGCCGTCAGCGGCGCGCGGATCGCATCGGCCGGGGCCGGGCGAAAATCGGATGGTTTGTTATGGGAAGGATGGGGCGGCGAACGAGCCGCCGCGCCAGTGTGCGTCTACTACGCGGTTCGCTGGCTGTTTGCCACAGCTCTAGGTATGCGTCAGGCGCGGCCCGCCCACCCACGTGATGCGCCGATGTCGGGGCAGGACGCGACCGCCACGTTGGGAGGAGGGGGCCGCGCTGGCGTCAGGTGATCAGGTCGTCGCAGATGACCGTGAAGTTTTCGAGCGTGGCTGCGCCGAAATTCGTGATCATCGCCACATCTGCCGCATCGCGGCCGCGGGCCATCAGCACGCGGCCGTACATCGGTTTGTTGTTGCGGGCGTCGAACATGTGCCAGCCGCCATCGAGATACACCTCGAACCAGGCGGCGAAATCCATGGGCCCATAGGGCGGCGGCATGTTGATGTCGCTGATATAGCCGGTGCAGTAGCGCGCCGGGATGTTCATGCAACGGCACAGGGTGACCGCGAGATGGGCGTAGTCCCGGCAGACGCCCTGGCCTTCGTTCCAGGCCTCCCACGCGGTTTTGGACGGGCGGGCGTGGGCGTAGCCGAACTTGATGTGGTTGTGGACGAAATCGACGATCGCCTGAACCCGCCACCATCCCTGCGGCGCATGGCCGAAAAGCTGCCAGGCGAGCGGGAGAAGGCGGTCGGTTTCGCAGTAACGGCTGCCGAGCAGGAACACCAGGGCATCGTCCGGCAACTGCTCGACCGGCATCTGACGGGCGAACGGCGAGGATGGGTCGGGCAGGCCGGCGTCGAAGATGCGGCCTTCGGCGCGCAACCGGGTGAGGCCGGCGGGAGCGACGATGCGAGAGCACCAGTTGCCGAACATGTCACGATACGCCTGCACCGGCACCGAGGGGCTCAAGATCAGATGGTCTGGCACCGTCATATCCGACGCGCGGGAGAAGTGGACGTTGAGCATCAACACCATTGGCGTCGGCTGCGGGCACGCGTAGGTGATGTCATATCCGACGCGTAAAAGCACGGTTCTTTCCTAGCTGTTGGGTTTGGTGTAGCCCATTCGTATCGAGAGCGGGCGAAATAAGACTGCGCACCCAAAGACTGGCTTCGAAATGCGGAACAGGTCGAAAGGGTTGCACAGTTGGCTGAAATGAATGCGTCCACCCAGCCGCATGCCACGTTGCGCACGCTGGAGGCGGGGCGCTTTGTCGCGTCATTCTGTGTCGTGCTCGCGCATTTTGTGCAGGTGATCGTGCCGCAGTGGTCGGTCGGCCGGCCGGTGACCCTTTTCGGTGGCATCCAGGCGCCGGGGGCGCTGGCGGTGCAATATTTCTTCGTGCTGAGCGGCTTTGTGATGATGACGGCGCATCACGCTGATTTCGGCGATGCCCGCGCCGCAGTGCGGTTCTGGCTGCGGCGGGCGGGGCGGATTTATCCAGTGTATTGGCTGGCTCTGGGGATCGCTTGCATCTACCTGTCGGGGCTGATGGTCGGGCGCCGTGCCTTCGTGGTCGTCACGTTGTGGCCGCTTGCCGCATCGGCCGACGACATCATCGCGTCCGCCTGGACGTTGCGGTTCGAGATCGTCTTTTATCTGATGTTCGGCTTGGCTCTGTTGCCAAAAATCGGTCGTCCCTTGTTGTGCGCCTGGGTTGCGGTGGTGATGTGGACCACTGGCCGCGATATCGTTCACGCGGCGCCGTGGACAGCTCTCCCACCCGGGTTTTGGAGCGATGCGGCGGTGTTCATCTCGCCGTTCAATCTTTTCTTCTTCGCCGGCGTTTTGGCTGCGTGGCTACTCGTGGCCGTGAAGCTGCGGCGTGCGGCGCTCTGGGCATTGCTGGTCTTCGGGGTGGGCGGCCTGGTCGCGTTGCTGCCCTTCATGCAATATGGCGACGGCTATGGCACACCGTGCGTGATGTTGCTCAGTAGTGTCTCGCTCGGCTCCACGATGCTGGGCGTTGCCGGACTCGAACGCGGCCGTGCGATCCGTGTCGGCCCGTGGGCGGTCTGGCTGGGCGCGTTGGCCTACCCGCTTTATATGTTGCACATGCCGCTGCAACTGGTGATGCAACTGGAGATCAAACCATACCCTTTGGGTGCGCCGGCGCTTTACGGTCTGACCGCTCTCACGCTGGCTTGTTTCCTGGCGGTCTCGGCGTGCGTTGCGTTCGGCTTCGATCAGCCGCTGCAGACGCTGCTGCGTTCAAGATTGCGTCGCGTGGCGCGGCGCTGATCAGCGATCCGTGAGGCGCAGCTCGATGCGGCGGTTGCGTGCGAAACTGTCGGGGGTTTCGGTGTTGTCCAGCGGCTGGTATTCGCCGAAGCCGGTGGCGGCGAGCCGGTTGGCGGGGATGCCCTCGGCCACCAGCAGCTTGACCACCGTGATGGCGCGGCTGGCCGACAATTCCCAGTTTGACGTGAACCGACCCGTGACGGGCTGGCGATCGGCGTGACCATCTACCCGCAGGAGCCAGTTCACGTCGGACGGAATGGCGCGGGACAGTTCTTTCAAGGTGGTCGCCAGCGCGCGCATCTGGTCGGCGCCGGCCTGTGTGAGGTCGGCGGAGCCCACGGGAAACAGAACCTCGCTTTGGAACACGAACCGGTCGCCAACCACGTTGATGCCGGGCCGATTGGCGAGCACCTCGCGCAGGCGCCCGAAGAAATCGCTGCGGTAGCGCTGCAGCTCTTCCACCTTTTGCGCCAGTGCGGCGTTGAGGCGGCTGCCGAGATTGGCGATCTGCGTGTCTTTGTCCCGGGCCTGGGCCTCTGACGCATCGAGCGCCTTGGCGACGCCGGCCATTTGCAGGCGCAGCTGGTCGAACTGCTGGTTGAGCAGCGCCACCTGAGCGCGCGCCGACTCCCCAAGCCGTTTTTCGTCGGCAAGCTCTGCCGCGGTGGCCCGGGCGCGCTCGGCCTGTGTGATGGCGCGGGCGGCGGCGTCCTGGGTCTGGCGTTCCAGTTCGTCGCGCAGGGCTGTCAGGGCGCGCAGCTGATCGGTCAATTTCGCGATGTCGGACAGGCGCGTCTGCAAGGTGGCGCGATCTGCCAGGACCACCCGCTCCGTCTCGGCCGCGGCCTTTTTCATTTCCGCGATCAACGCCTGGGTTTCGGCCAAAGAGCGGCGGGCGTCTGACAGCTGGGCGGCGGTGGCGTTGAACTGGGCGAGGTTGCGCGCGGCCTCGGCGGCGTTGGCGTTAGCCTGGGCAGCGCTGGCGCTCGCCTGGGTGGCGGAGGCGGCCGAGGCCTGGCTTGCGGTGTCGCCGCGTCTCGCGATTTCGGCGAGCTGCAGTTGCAGCGCCTCGTTGCGGGACTGTGCCGAGCGGGATTGCAGGTCGGCGTCGGCCAGGCGCGCGAACAGCCGGTCTCGCTCGGTGCGCAGCGCATCGCGTTCGGCGGTGACGCGAAGCTGGTCGCGCCCGGCGCCGGCGAGCTGCTGGCCGAGACCTTCGGTTTTGGCGCGGGAGTCTGCGAGGTCCCGATTGAGGCTGGACACGCTGAGCTGGAGTTCGGCGGTCCGGCCGCGTTCGAGCGACAGCAGGTCGGACATCTCGGCCATCTGGCGGCCCAGCCGATCCAGCGCGCGGTCCCGGCCCGACAGCGCCACTGACAGGAAGGCCTGCGCCAGCACGAACACCAGCAGCACGAAGATGATGACCATCAGCAGGGTCGACAACGCGTCGACATAGCCGGGCCAGGCGTTCAGCCCTTCGGTTTGATTGCCGCGCCGACGAAGGGCCATGTGCCTATGACCTCGACTGGTCTTCGGAGATGGCCGCGATCGTGCGCGTCAGGATCTTGATTTCGTTGCGGATCTCGCTGGTGGACTGCGCGCGGCCTTTTTCCATCTCGCCCAGCAGCTTTTGCGCGTAGAGCTCGATGTTGCGCAGATGCGACCGCGCCACGTCGTCGCCCGCGGCGTCGCGCGGTTCGGCCAGGCGCTGCAAGGTGGGCACGAGCGCCTGCTGACCCTCGGCCATGCGCAGCATCACCTGCTGGTTGGCGCGCATGCTGTCTGACAGCGTGCCGATCCGTTCGGTGAGCGCCAGGATGGTCTGGTTGGCCTCCCGCCGGCCGTCCTCGCCGCGTGCCAGGATGGACTGCAGGTTCTCCATGTTCTCGGCGGTCTGTTCCAGCAGCGCCTGCACGTAGGCGGGCACCGATCCCTCGCCCTCGCCGCCGAGCGCGCCGGAGGACAGGCGTGTGATGCCGGCCAGCCATTCCTCCAGCTCGTTGAAGAAGCGGTTCTGCGCCTGGCCGGCGGTGAGATCGAGGAACCCCAGCACCAGGGCGCCCGCGAGGCCGAGCATCGACGAGGAGAACGCCGTGCCCATGCCCTTCAGCGGCTTGGAGAGGCCGGATTTCAGCTGGTCGAACAGCGCGTTGATGTCGCCTGATCCGACGGACATGCCGTTGATGACGTCGCCCACCGAGGAGACGGTGAGCAGCAGGCCCCAGAAGGTGCCGAGCAGGCCCAGGAAGATCAGCAGTCCCGTCATG
>JANYFG010000032.1 GCA_025362815.1 Rhodospirillales bacterium | reverse complement strand
GGAGATCCTCGAGTGCCACCGCGAAGTAGCGGGCGATGTGCGGGGCGGTCATCTGATGGGTGTGATACTCGATTTTGGGCAGCATCTCCGGGGGGTCGCTGGCGATATCGTCTCGCAGCGCCACGGAGAGGTCGATGAGGCGGTGGGCCATCAGAGGGGGGCTTCCATTTCGCGGGCGGGGGCTCTTCAAACGTGACGTCGTGGCCATGCAACTGTCAATCTTGCGGGGCTGCGCGCGGGGTGGCTTCGGGTGTACGCTCGCGGCCGAAAAGGGGGCGGTATGCCGGACAGCGCCATAGCGATCAGCCGGTTCATACCGGAAGAGGCCGACGACGATGCGTGGCGGGAATGGCATGTGTTCCGCCGGGCGCGAGCGGCGCAGATCAATCCGGACGATCCGGTGATAGCGGATGCCGAGGCCCGGCTGGACGCGTTGGCCGAGAAGAACCCAAACTGGGATGAGCATTGGATGGTGGCGCGCGCGGGCACGCGCGTGGTGGGCTCGGCCGGCTTTGGATTTCGCAAACCGGACACGGCGCATGCGCAGGATCACGCGCCTTATCTCGGCGGTGGCGGGGCGGTGCTGGAGGATTGGCGGCGGCGTGGGGTGGGCGGCATGCTGCTGGCGCACGCACGGCAGATGATGCACGCGATGGACAAGAGCATCCTGAGCCTGTCGGCGCATACCGAGTCCGGCCATGCCTTTCTGTTGCGGGCAGGCGCCGTGGCGAAGCATCGCGCGGTGCAGAACCGGGCGCGGTTCGAGCAATTGGCGTGGGACACGCTCCGGGCGTGGGAAGAGGGTGTGGCCATGCACGGGCTGACCTGGGAGCGGCACGCAGGCCGGGTTCCGCTGGACCGGCTGGAGGCGTTGATGCCGGACTTCACACGGCTGATCGCGGATATGCCGATGGGCGGGCTGGATCATGCACCGATCCGTTACGAGATCACGGGGTATCGGCAGTGGTATGATGTGATGGCGCGCACCGGCGGCGCCCATCATCTGTTGGTGTTGCGGGACCAGGCGGGAAAGGTGGTGGGGCTGACCGAGGCGGGATGGGACGCGCGGACGCCGGACCGGGTGTGGCAGCAACTGACCGCGACGGATGCGGCGTGGCGTGGCCGCGGGCTGGCGCGGGCGTTGAAGGCGGCGATGTTCCGCCAGATCCGAAACCGGCATCCCGAGGTGGCGCTGATGATCACAAGCAACGCGGAGGTGAATGCGCCGATGCTGTCGATCAACCGGCGCGTTGGTTTTCAGGTCCATCGCCGGATCGTGGATTACCAGGTGACGCGCGAGGCGTTGGATGCCTGGGAGCGTTCACTCGCCGGATAGGTCGCGGCGCCTTCTGTCCAATTCGTCGGAGTAGCGGCGCAGCGCGTATTGCTCGGTGAGCAGCCCGATGACGCGGCCGCTCTCGCGGGTGTCGACCACCGCCAGCGCGTCGCTTTCGGCGGCTTCGAATTGCGCGACCGCTTCCTTGATCGTCATTTGGGGCAACAGCACGGTTCGGGTGTCGTGCAGGATCGTCTCGACCTTCTTGGCGCCGTCCTCCGGGGCGGCATGCGCCTCGCTCACCAAGGCCAGGCCCCGGTAGCGGTCGGTCTCGTCCACCACCACCACCTGGGTGGTGGCGCCCAGCGGAAAGTCGCGCCGGAAACTGGACAAGGATGTGTCGGCGCGGACGGTGCGAACCTCGCGCCGCATCATGCGGCCCACGGTGAGGTTGCGCATCCAGCCGATATCGACCGCCGAGCGGATCGACTCGCCGCGCAGATGGAAGCGCCAGGTGGCGAAGGAGTAGCCGAAGGTGCGGCGCACGGTGAGCGCCGACAGCACCGAGGCGGCCACCACCGCCACGGTCAGCGGCAGGCTGCCGGTGGTTTCGAGCGCCAGGAACGCCATGGTGAGCGGTCCGCCGACCACGCTCACGGCGAGGGCGGACATGCCCACGACGGCGCAGACCACGGCCGGCACCGCCTGCATCGCCGTGGTCCAGACAAGCACGGCGGCGAATAACTTCCCGAGCATGGCGCCTATGAACAGCGAGGCGAAGAACAGCCCGCCGCGAAAACCAGAGCCGAGGGAGATGGCCGATGCCAATGATTTCAACACGATGAGCGTGGCGATCATGCCCATGCTATAGGGCGCATCCAGCCCGATCTGCAGCGCCGCATGGCCGGAGGACAACACTTGGGGGCTGATGAGCGCGAGCCCGCCGACAGCGACGCCCCCGATGGCGGGCCGTGCCCAGATCGGCACGCGGGATTTGCGGAACAGCTCCTCCGTCAGTGTCACACCGCGCATCAGAAGGATGCCGCCGAGCGCGCAGAGCATCGCGAGCAGCAGGATGGGGAGGTAGTTGACCACCTCGATCGTGGAGGGCGCGCGGATGTCGAAGCCGAGCTGGTCGAGCGAAATGAGCCGCATGACGGTCACGCCCGTGAGCGAGGCGACCACCACCGGTGCCAGGGTGACCAGCGAATAGGTGCCGATTACCAGCTCGAAGGCGTAGAACGCTCCGGTCAACGGCGCATTGAACGCGGCTGAGATCGCGGCCGCCGCACCGCAGCCGACCAGCAGCCGCAGGTCGTTGCGCCGCACGCGGAACATCCGGCCCAGCCGCGATGCCAGGGCCGAGCCGATCTGGGTGTAGCCGGCCTCCAGCCCCACCGAGGCGCCGAAGCCGTTGGACAGCAGGGTTTGGGTGACGACGATGAGGCTGTCGTTCAGTGACATGCGGCCGCCATGCAGGGCATTCGCCTCGATCGGGTCGATGGCGCGGCGGGGCCAGCGGCGGGTGGCCCACCATCCGAAGGCGCCGACCACGAGACCCCCGCCGCACAGAACCGCGATGGCACGCACGCCATTGATTTCGACCTGCCCGGACAGCCTGTCCCGCCCTTCCAGGCCGAACAGCAGGCGGTGCATCTGCTGTGTGAGCTCGCCCATCGCAAACACGGCCAGGCCGCCGGCGATGCCCACGAAGGCGGCGAGCACAACGAGCCAAAGCTCGTCCGCACGCACCAGGGCGCGCAGCGTTTGGGGGGCGTGCAAAAGCCATTCCCCGAGCATACGACGGGGACGAACTCCGCTTCGGTCAGCTGGACGAGGTCCGGCCGTGTCGAAAAAACGCGCCATGCCGACGGGCGTTAGCCTCTCTGAACCGCAGCCGCGGTTGCGGTGCAGCACAAGACTAGACGGCAATCATGTAAACATCATGTCAACAAAACTGTTTTTTCGTCCAAAAACGATTTCTTTTTCGCAAGGTTTCGATCTGTGGCTCAAAGGCCGCGCATGCGCCTGGTGAGCTGCAGGTCGTGCGCCAGGAACTCTTTGATCAGGCCGCGCAGGTCGCCATGCGGCGCAAATCCCAAGGCGTGCGCGCGCACCGGGGCGAAGGCCGCGGGCCAGGTGCCGACGATATCCGCCACGTTCCGGTCGAGTGACGCGGTGACGAGGGCGCGTGTGCCCGGGCGCACCGCTTCCATCGCATCGAGCATGGCGCCGGTGGTGACGCTGAGACCGGGCGGATTGATGCCGCGATCGAGCCCCATCGCGGCGGTGGCCATGACGGCGGCGTGCAGCAGCCAGGCCACCGCGTGGGCGGGGCTTGCGATCCAGACCGCGAAATCCTCCGGCACCGGCAAGGTGGTGGGCAGCCCCAGCAACGGCTCACGCACAATCGCCGAGACGAACGAACTGGCGGCCTTGTTGGGCGCGCCCGGCCGGATACAGATGGTGGGCAGGCGGATGCTGACGAGATCGAGGAATCCCCGCCGGCTGGCATCGGACAGGATCATCTCGCCCGCGGCCTTCTGGGCGCCGTAGGAGTTGGTGGGCATCTGGCGGGCGTCGTCCGCGAGCATCGCCTCCTGGCCGCCGGAAAAGCTCGCGACGGAGCTGGTGAACACCACGCGGGGTGGGCGGGGCAGCCTGCGACAGGAATCGACCACGGCGTGGATGCCATCGAGATTGACGCGGCGGCCGAGGTCGTAATCCGCCTCCGCCGCCGCACTCACCACCGCCGCGAGATGAAAGACGACGTCGGTGCATCGCCGATCACGTCGTGCGCCAGCAGCGCCACGTCGCCGCCGCGGCAGTGCACCGGAAACGGCGCCGCGAGGGGGGGGGGCGGATGCAGGTCGAACAATGTGAGCGACGTGACGTCGTGCGGGCCGAGCTTGCCGGTGGCCGCGAGGTGATCGGCGATCTTGCGGCCCAGAAACCCGCCGCCGCCCAGAATGGTGATGTTCATCTTATCCCTGCCCCAACCCTTGCCGGGGTGCATAGGGCCGGGCATGTGTCTGAGCAAGATCAAGGCCCGTTCGAGACAGGATCGGGGCAGCTTCGGGGAGGTTTGGTGGCACAGCGTTGGAGTGACCTGGTGCGCGGCGACAATGCCGGGCGCTGCGCGGTGATCGGCGGCGGCATCAGCCTGCACGCCGTGTGCGTGTTCATCGTCACCACCATCCTGCCAAGCGTGGTGCATGAGATCGGTGGGCTTCGGTATTTCGCGTGGAGCACCACGCTTTACGTAGTGGCCTCGCTGATGGGCGGGGCGAACACGGCGCGACTGATGCGGGAGCTGGGGATCCGCCAGACCTACCGCACCGCACTCGGCTGTTTCGCGCTGGGCTGCGTGATCTGCGCGATGGCGCCTTCGATGGCGGGGCTGCTGCTGGGGCGGCTGGTGCAGGGGCTTGGCGCGGGCGTGCTCTCCGCCTTGTCCTTCTCGATGGTGCGGGTGCTGTTTCCGCCGGCGCTGTGGGCGCGGGCCTTTTCCGTGGTGTCGGTGGCGTGGGGCATCGCCACGCTGGGCGGGCCCGCGATCGGCGGCATCTTCGCGCAGTACGACGCCTGGCGGGCGGCGTTCTGGAGCCTGTTGGGGCTGGTGCCGGTGCTGCTGGTTCTGGTGGAGGCCAGTCTGCCGCGTGATCTGGCGCGCCCCGCGGGCCCCGCGATGCCGATCTCGCGCATCGGTCTGGCGCTGCTCGCGGCGAGCGCGCTGGCGGTTTCCACCGGCAGCATGGCGCGCGACGGATGGCTGAACGCGCTGGGCCTGGTGGTGGCCGCCACGGGGCTGCTGGTGTTCCGCAGGCTTGAGGCGCGTGGGCCGGCACGGGTGCTGCCGCGCGGCGCCTGCGATCCGTCCACGAAACTGGGCGGCGTGTATCTGGCGATGTTGCTGCTGCTGCTCGGCGTCAACAGCGAGATCTTCGTGCCGTATTTCCTGCAGGTGCTGCACGGCATGTCGCCGCTGCACGCGGGCTATCTGTCGGCGATGATGTCGGGCGGCTGGTCCGTCGCGTCCATCACCAGCGCCGCCGGGGATCGCCGGGCGCTGATGCTGCGGATTGGGCCGCTGGTGATGGCGGCGGGGCTTTTGGTGCTGTTCGTGCTGATGCCGATGCAGGGCGCGTCTGACCTTGCGGTGCTGTCGGCGATGGGCGCGGGATTGGCGGCGGTGGGTGCCGGCATCGGGATGTGCTGGCCACATCTGGGCGCCGCCGTGTTCGCGAACGCGCCGGAGGACGAGCGGGACCTCGCCAGCGCGTCGATCACCACGGTCATCATGGTGGGCAACGCCTTCGGCTCGGCGCTGGGCGGCATGGTCACCAACGTGGCGGGTGTGGCGCAGACGCCGGCGCTGGCGGCCTCGTGGTTGTTCGCCCTGTTCACAATCGCGCCGCTCGCCGCCTTGTTCGCCATCCGGCGGCTGCGGTGAGCATGGGCGGTCCGGCGCCGGGCCCGCAGGCCCGCGCCTGGGTGCGGCTGCCCAGCGGGCGGCGGCTGGATCTGCTGTCGCCCACCCCGCTCGACTGGACGGACGACGATCTCGCCACCGGCCTGTCGCGCACGTTTCGCTGGGGCGGGCATTCGATCTGGCCGGGCGCGCCGCTGTCGGTGGCGCAGCATTCGCTGGCGGTGCTCGAACGCCGCCGGCGCACGCATCCGCTGTCGCACGCCGCCCAGTTGCGCGAGCTGCTGCACGACGCGGATGAGGGGCTGATCAACTTCGACTGCATCTCGCCCCTCAAGCCGTTCCTGGGGCCTGGTTTCGCCGATCTGCAGGCGCGGCTGGCCGCCGTGGTGGCGCAGCGCTACGGTCTGCCGGCGTGGACGCCCGGGGAAAAGCGGGCGCACAAGCAGGCCGACATCGCCGCCGCCGCCGCGGAGGCGGTGTATGTGGCGGGGTGGACCGCACGCGAGGTGCGCGACACACTCGGCATTCGCGCCGCCCCCGAACCCGTCGATGTGCTGGCCGCACGCTACGGCGAGGACGCCTGGCGCCCCTGGCCGCCGAAGATTGCCGCCAGCCGCTTCGCCGCCGAGCTGCTCCGGCTGCAAGCGCCCCCTTCTTGAACCAGGCCGCGCCGCATGCGATGCACGCAGGCTCATACCGGAGACAGGACATGGTCGAGAACGTCACCCCCGCCGCCGTGTGGGACGCTTTGCGCACGGACCCCGACGCCCAGATGGTCGATGTCCGCACCGATGCGGAATGGAATTTCGTGGGCATCGCCGACCTGTCCGAGGTGAACAAGGCGCCGGCCTTGATCCCGTGGCAGGTGTTTCCGTCCATGCAGGTGAACGCCGCCTTCACCGATCAGATGACGCAGGCGGGGCTGAAGCCCGAGAACAAGATCTACTTCCTGTGCCGCAGCGGCGTGCGCTCGATGGCCGCCGCCCAGGCCGCGATCGCGGCGGGGTTTGCACACGCCTACAACATCGCCGATGGGTTCGAGGGCCCGCCCGACGCCTCCGGCCATCGCGGGGTGACGGCGGGGTGGAAGGCGTCCGATCTGCCCTGGCGCCAGCGGTAACGCACATGCCGCCACGGCGCCCGGCAACACCACCAGGCGCCGGACGGGCGCCACCACCAGGCGCCGGACGGGTGGCGCCTTTTAGTGCATCAGGGGGGTGCGCAGGAACTTGGTGCGGTCGGACGTGGTGACACGGACCATCAGCGTGCTGTCGTCACGCGCCACCTGCAGGCGCACCTGAACGCCGGGGCTGCCGGCGGACCAAACATGGCGCCACAACGTGGCCACCTCGGTGATCTCCTCGTCGCCAAACCCCAAAATGCGGTCTCCGGCGCGGATGCCGGCGCGATCGGCGGGGCCGCCATCGGCCATGCCGCCCACCACCAGGCCCTGCTCGCTTTCCATCACGAACAGGCCGAGCCACGGGCGCGGCGGAAGGCCGGACGTGCCCGTGGTCAGCATCTTGTCGAGAATCGGGCGGAGCAGATTGATCGGCACCACCATGTTCATATCCGCGCGCTGCCCGCTGCCGTCGCCCTGCTGGAGGATGAGCGAGCCGGTGCCGGCCAGCTTGCCGTCCGGCCCGATCAGGGCGGCACCACTCCAGAACGGATGCGCGGGGGCCACGAAAATCGCCTCGTCCAGCACGTATTCCCAATAGCCGGCGAATTCCTGGCGCCCCACCACCTTGGTCTCCATCGCCCGCGCCCGCCCGCCGCCTGCGGCCATCACCACGGCGTCGCCCAGCTTCAGCGTGTCGGAGTCGCCGAGTTCCAGCCCCGGCGCGTCCAGCTTGCCCAACGCCAGCACGAGGCCGAAACCGGTCGCCTGGTCGTAAGACAGCGCGTGGCCGGGCACGGCGCGGCCGTCTGCCGCCACCAGCCAGACCGTCTCGGCCTCGGTGATAAGGTAGCCGATGGTGAGTACGAGGCCGTCCGGCGCGCCGGGCGCCTGGATCACCACGCCGCTGCCGATCCGCTCGGTGCCCAGGGTTTCGGCGGTGAACGCATCGGCCGGCACGGCGGCCCGCAGATTGACCACGGCGCGCAACGCGGCTTGCAGGTCGTAGCCGTAATCGTCCGGCTCCGGCTGCAGCTTCTGCGGGATTTCCCAATCGGGGTCTGACATCGGTTTCGTGTGGCTTCCTGGCTGGCGTGTTGGAGCCGCTACGGGCTCCGGCGTGTCATCCTGTAGTATGGCGATCGCACGGAGCGACACAACCATTCGCCGTGCACGACGGTTTTCAGAGGAAATCGACGAAGCCCGTCGCGCAACGGGGTGCGAGATCCAGTGGCATGGTCTACAGACAAGCGTGGCCGAAGTGCCGTTTGCCAAAAAGGAATGTTCGATGCGCCGTCCCCTGATCCTGGCCCTGCTTTTGCTCACCGGCGCCTGTGTGTTCTTCAACCCCGCGGGCCAGCGCTTCGTGGTGTTCTTCCAGGCCGATGCCGTGGAACTGGACAACGCCGCCGCGCGGCAGGTTGTGGTTCAGGCCGCCGCCTATGCACTGGATCATCCCGACATGCCGATCCGGGTGGACGGTTTCGCCGACAAGAACGGCACGCCCGCGGCCAATGCCGAAATCACCCGCGCCCGCGTGCGCAATGCGATCAAGGCGCTGACATCGAACGGCGTGCCGGTGACACGCATCGCGCGACGGGAAGTGGGCGAGGTGGCGTTCACGCTCGACAGCCAGGAAAGCCGCCGCGTGACGATCGTGATCGGGCAGCCGTGATCTCGAGGACATGACGGAGGCGGACGGGCTTCCGCCAGGGCGCCGGCGATGGGCCATCGTGGCGCAGGCGCTGGTGGTTGGCATGGCGGTGCTGGACGGCTCAATCACCAATATCGCGCTACCCAGCATTTCCACCGATCTGCATATCCTGCCGGCCGACAGCATCTGGGTGGTGAACGCCTACCAGCTCGCCATCACCATCTCGCTGCTGCCCATGGCCTCGCTGGGCGACATCTACGGCTACCGGCGCGTGTACGGCTGGGGCATCGTGATTTTCACGCTCGCATCGCTGGCCTGCGCGCTGTCGACCAGCCTGCCGATGCTCGCGATCGCCCGCGTGATACAGGGCTTCGGCGCGGCCGGCGTGATGAGCGTGAACACGGCGTTGGTGCGGTTCATCTTCCCGCGCGCCGAACTGGGCCGTGGCATCGGCCTGAACAGCCTGGTGGTCTCGGTGGCCACGGCGGCCGGGCCATCGATCGCGGCGGGCATCCTGACGGTGGCGCCCTGGCCGTATCTGTTCTTCCTCAACGTGCCGATCGGGCTCATCGCCATCGCCATGATCCGCACCCTGCCCGCCACGCCGCTGGCCACACACCCGTTCGACTGGCGCAGCGCCGCGCTGAACGCCGCCGTGTTCGGCCTGTTCATCGCGGGCGTGGACGGCATCGGCCACGGGCAGTCCGCCACGTTTGTGGCGTTGGAGCTGATCGCCGCCGTGGCGGTGGGCGTGGTGTTCGTGCGCTCGCAGCTGGGGATGCGCGCGCCGATCTTGCCGGTGGAGCTGTTCGCCATTCCGGCGTTCTCGCTGAGCGTGCTGACCTCGGTATGCTCCTTCGTGGCGGCCAGCATGGCGTTCGTCTCGATGCCGTTCATGTTCGAGGCAGGCGGGCTTTCCACGGTGGAAACCGGCCTTCTCATCACGCCCTGGCCGGTGACATCGGCCATCATGGCGCCGATTGCGGGGCGGCTGTCCGACAAAATTCCCGCTGGAAAGCTAGGTGGGCTGGGCCTGCTGGTGCTGGGGGTGGGGCTGTTCGCGGTGGCCAGCCTTCCCGATCATCCCGCCTGGTGGGACGTGGCGTGGCGCATGGCGATGTGCGGCGGCGGGTTCGCGCTTTTCCAGGCACCGAACAACCGGCTGCTGATCGCCTCCACCCCGCGGGAACGCTCCGGCGCGGGCAGCGGCGTGCTGTCCAGCGCGCGTCTGCTCGGGCAAACCCTGGGTGCCGCTCTGGTGGCCGTGACGTTCGGCTTCACCCAGGCCCAGGGCGTGGCCGTGGGCGCGCATCTGGCCATACTGATCGGGGCGGCGGCGGCGATGGTGGCAATGGCGGTCAGCCTGTTGCGACTTCGACTTTAGTTCAAGCGATCCTGACACCAATTCGCCTGCCGTGCGTTACGGGTGCAGAGATCACCCCGTCCACGACAGGAATCGTTCGATGCGCCCTTTCATTTTTGCCGCGGCTTTGCTCCTGACGAGCGTTGCCGCCCAGGCCCAGCCCCAGGCCCAGCCCCAACCCCAGGCCATCACCAACACGCCGGCCAACAATGCAGCGGCGCAGGCACAGACGGCGCATCCCACCGGGCAGAAGCCTGTCGATAACGGACCCACCACGCCGCAATCGAATGCCGCGTATAACGGGGGCGGCGTGATACTTCAGGGCGCGCCTGGAGCGCCGGCACCGGCGCCGCAGCGGACCGATGTTCCGGTGGGGCCTGTGACAGGCAAGTGAAAGGTGTTCTTTTGTGAACAAAAGAACCAAAAAACTTCATTCATGGGTTACGTCGCGCTGGTCCTCGCACCCTTATGAATAAAGTCTTTTTGCTTCTTTTTCTTCAGAAAAAGAAGATTTCTTAAACGTCCTTAATCGCGTTGCCTATCAAACCTCCATCGGGCGACCCGGCGCGGCAGAATACCGGTGGCGCGCCGTGGTTTGCTGACACATCGACCGTCTGCCCGCCCTTGAATACCTCGCCCGTCCAGGCATGGGTCCAGTCACAGCCGCGCGGCAGGTAGCACGACTGGTGTGTCACGCTTGGCTGCAGCACCGGCACCACCAGCACATCGGCGCCAAGCAGATATGCGGTCTGGATCGAGAAGCACGCGGGATCATTTAAGAAGTGTAGAAAAAGCGGCCGCTGCATCGGCAGGCCCTGTTCGACCGCCTCGTCCGCCAGGCGCCGCCACAGGGGCATCAGCGCGGCGTGGATGCGGGTGAACCTGGCGAAATGCGCGAGGATCTCGGGATCTTCGTCCAATTGCAGATTGTCGCGCGGCCGGTTGCCTTCGTGCGTGCGCATCACGGGCGTGAAGGCGGCCATCTCCGTCCACCGCATGAACAGGTCAGCCGTGCGGGTCAGGCCGTAGAGGCTGGTGTAGCCGCCGATATCGCTGTGATGATACGGATTGCCGAGTAGGCCCGACGACAGCGCGCCGGTGACAACGGTGCCGATTCCGTCATGGCGCGAGAAATCCACGCACTGGTCCCCGGCCCAGAGCAGCCGGTTATGACCCTGCACCCCGGTATAGCCGGCGCGCATGAAGAACACCGAGTCTGGCCGGTCCGCCGTGGCGTCGGCATTCACCTTCGCCCACAGCGCGGGCCAGGCATTGTGCAGCGTCATGGCATCGCCATCCGCCAGCAATGCATCCACCGGCAGGTACTCGCCGAAATCGGCCATCCAGCCGGACATCCCGAGGTCGAGCATCTCATGCCGCAGCACCGCATGGGCGAACCAGTCCGCAGCCGCCGGATTCGTGAAGTCGACGATCCCCGCATCGAACTCGCCGAAATCGACGCGATAGGTCTCGCCGTTGGCATTCAGCGCCAGAAACCCCTGCGCCTGCGCCACCGGAAACAACGACCCGTCGGTGCATAGATAAGGGTTGGTGTAGCCCATGAAGCGAATGCCTTGGGCGGCCAGAGCCTTGATGCGGGCGGGCAGATCGGGATGCCGCGCCTGGCTCCACCGCCAGTCCCAGAACAATCGCGTGCCGAACGATGTCTGGCGCACCCCGCACCAGTCCTCGCACCAGAGGGCGGACACCTTCACACCGGCGGCAAGAATGGTGTCGAGGCGGTCAAAACTTTTCGCCCCCTCCTTCAGCCCGATCACCGCGCCCTGCATGATCCAATCAGGCAAGCGCGGTGGGCGGCCGAAGCGGGTGGAAAGCTGGCTCACCAATCCGATGAAGCTGGCATCGGCAAAGAATTCGATCCGCTCCGGTGCCGCCCACACTTCCAGTTCATGAAACGCGTCACCGGTGAAATCGAACACGCTGTAGTCGGTGGTCTGCAGATGCACGGCGATACGGCGCGAGGTGAGGTAGGTGGGCTGCGGATAGTTGGTGGTGTGGTAGTCGCCGCCGGCCCGCCCTTCGGTATCGGCGCGCTGGGTGATGGCGGTGGTTTTGTCGCGGCCCACGCCGGGCTCGCTGGTCCACAGCGGGAACCGGCGGCCACGCAGATCGAAATACGACATCTGCTCGCCACAGCCCCAGACATGCTCCAGGGGCTCGGCATGCAGGCGAAACCAGAAGCGGTTGAAGGCAGGGTCGTGTTGCACCACCACCAGGCTGTTCGCCTGAATCTCCAGCACCAGGGCCGGCTTTGCCCCGGGCGCGGCACGCAGGGTCAGGCGCGTGCCATCGACCTCCATCACTGCCAGCGCAACGCGCGTGTGCACGGTGTCGCTGATGTCGAAATTGCCGCGATACATGCCCATGTCGGCGGTGCCGTGCCCAGCCGACACCCAGGGCGCGGCCGTGCTGTGGTGGAGCAGCAGATGGCCGGAATGCCAGAGTTCGACGCCCGTGCCCGTGATCTTGAGCTGCATCAGTTGATCTCGATCCGCATCAGTTCTGCGTCAGCCCCGCATCCACCACGAAGTTTGCCCCCGTGCAGCCCTGCGATTCCGCGGACGCCAGGAACAACGCCATACGCGCCACGTGCGAGGCATCGAGCCGGAACTTCAACGCCTGGTCATCGATGAAACGCTGATTGGCCGCGGGAGAATGCCACAGGCGGTCCTGCTTTTCGGTGCGGATGGCGCCCGGCACGAGGCAGTTCACCCGAATGCCCGAAGGCCCCAGCTCGCGCGCCATCGTTTTGGTCAGCCCGGCGATCGCGGCCTTGGCGGTGGTGTAGCCCACCATGCCCGGACGCCCCCGCATCCACGAGACCGAGCCCATCATCACGATGCTGCCGGTTCCGCGCGACGCCATCGCGCGCGAGACCTCCTGGGCCGCGAAGAACTGGTGGTCGAGATTGACGGACAGCGCATGCCGCCACTGGTCCGGTTCCACCTCCAGCATCGCGTGGCGCTGGTCGGAGGCGGCGTTGTTGATCAGCGCCGCGATCGGCATCTTCGCCTCCACCCGCTCCAGCGCCGTGCGCAGCGCCGCGATATCCGTCACATCACAAACGATGAAGCGTGTGCCTGGGATCTCGGCGGCCAGGGCCGTTCCGGCGTCGTGGTCGATATCGAGGAACGCCACGCGCGCCCCCTGCCCCGCGAACGCGCGCACCATCTCAGCCCCGATGCCCGACGCGCCGCCGGTGATGACCACGCCGCTGCCGGCGAGCGAGCGGTAGCTGACGCCGGCATACGGATCAGGCGCGGGGTTGGGATCAGCGTCGGTCATGCCAGCGCCTCGACAGTCATCGTGATCACGCCTTCAAGCGTCTCGCCCGGGGCCAGCACGGCCATGCCGTGATCGGTGCCGTCATCCATGTGGTTCAACCCGTCATTCATGTTCGACACCGGCTCGACGGCCATGAAACGCTGGCCCCACGGCACGTAGATGACAAGGTGGCGATACGGCTTCGTGGCCGCGATGCGCAGGCGCTGGTTGCGCTGCGGCCACACGATGCTGGCGCTGCCGTCCCATCCCGCGAAGCAATGGTCGATGTCGGCGTCACCCACTTCGCGTTCGGCGGTGAAATCCCACGCCGGCGGAACCGGCACCTCGGCCACGGGAATTTTGCCGGCGTCGCTCTGCCACACCGAGCCCGCATGAACCTGCAGCCGGGTTTCGGCATCGCGCGGGAAGAAAGGATGCAGCCCCAAGGCGGCCGGCGCCGGCGCATCGTGTCGGTTGGTGATGCGCATCGTCACCACAAGCGATTGCGGGCCGAGATCGAAATGCTGCTCGGCATCGAACGCGAACGGCCACAACTCCCCGCCGGGATAGGACAGCCTCAGGCTGGAGCCATCCACCGTCCAGGCGCACTGCCAGCCCGCGCCGTGGATGGCCCAGGCTCCCAGCAGCGCCGGAAGCTCATAATCCTGTCCCGCGAATGAAAATTTTCGCCCCGCCACACGGTTGGAGAACGGCACCAGCGGGTAACACGCGTGGTTGCGCGCGTCTGTCGCCAACGGGTCGGCGGGCCGGAAAATGGGCTGCCCCGCGATCTCCCACGATGCCACGGCACCGCCCCTCTCAGGCGCCAGTTCCACCACCGCATCGCCTGACGTCAGCCGCACGCTTCGTTCTCCCGTTGCAGCGCGAGGGTGCGCCCCGCGAGTTGGGAGCGCAAGACAGGGGAAGGCAGGGCGTTCTTTTCCGAAGAAAAGAACCAAAAGACTTCAATCGTTTGAGAGTTCCATGAGGGTCAGGACATGGTTTTCCGGCAGGGGTTGGGTGGGGGCGAGCGACGCGATGCGCAGCGGACCCGTCTGCATCGTCTGTCGCACGCTGTTCGCGCAGTCCGCGGGCGCGAGGTCGATGCAGCCGATACGCATGCGGCCAGCCGCCAGGCGCGCTCCGAAGGCGCGCGCCCTCACGCCGCCATGCAGGGCCACACCGAACACGTCGCCGCCGCCGCCCCGGCCTTCGATGTCATGGCGATATTGCATCGTCATGAACACCGCTGGCCACACCTCCCAATGCGCCCCCACGATGGCATCCAGCGACTGCGCCACACTCGCGCGCGCCACCGCATGCGCAATCCCTGCTTCCGCCGCGATCACGATATCCCGGTCGCCGTGCCGCAACCCGCGCAGCCGGTTCTGCGCCGTCAGCAGCAACACCACCGACATCGCCAGAAACGCCGCCCCCCTCGCCGCGCGCCCGCGCAGCAGAACATGCACAGCCCCCAGCAGCGCGCACCCGCCCACCGCCATCAGCAACACATGTGCGGGCACGAAATAGCGAAGATTGAAGTTGTTCATCGCAACCCAGCTCGACGCCGAAATGGCGGTGACGTTCAACGCCGCCACGCCCAGCAGAACCGCCGGCACCGGCCAGACACGTCGCGCGAGCCACGGCCGTCGCCACAACACCACCGCCGCGCCGATCGCAGCCGGCAGGATGGCCGCCACCGCGGTGTGCCAGTCGGTGCCCTCGCGGATCGACACCAGGAACCGCAGCAGCGTTTCGAACGACGCCTTCGCCGCCATCGGCGTTCGAAAATCCGCAGCAAAGATCGCCGGCAGCAACTGCCCGATCGCCGCCGCCGCCCCGTGCAGCACCGCCAGACGCCACCGGTGCGCCGACGGCAGCAGCAACGCCAGCAGGCCCACCAGCGGCAACGCCATGGTGATCAGGCCGAAATTCACGACATAGGCCACCACCAGCAGCGCAAATCCCGCCACCACGCCCGCCGTGCCACGCGGCGCGCGCAGCAGCATCGCGGCCAGGCCGGCGCAGGCGAAAGACATGCCGTAGGGGCTCGCCTCCACGAACATCTCCTGCATCAGCCACCGCCCGCTGGCGATCAGCACCAGAAGGCTGGCGAGCAAGGTGGCGCGCCAGATCTGCGACGGAGCGCGAAACACCAGCGAACAGAAGAACAACGGCGCCAGCAGGCCACAGACCAGCCGCAGCAGGATCTGCGCATACGCGTTGGCCGTGGGGTCGCGGATCCACGCGGTGAGCAGCGGGCCCAGATTGCCGAAGCGGTCCTGCTCCCAGAAGAACACGGTCAGCTTTTGCAGCGACATCACCGTGAGCAGCAGCCCGTCGCCGTTTTGCTGCAACGGCACAAAACACACGACCAGCAGCAGCATCAGGGCGAACACCGCCACGCCTTGCACCGGGCGGGCCGAGTCGAGGCCGGCCAGCGCCGCCCGCGCGCGACGCCGGCCGGCCGAAAGGAAAGAACGCATCATGCCGTGTGCTGTATCAGCAACCCGGCCTTCGCGCACTTATCCGCGCCAAACTTACCCGCGCCAAGCCTACCCGCGTACAAAATTCCGGCTGCGGAAATCCATCACGAACGACTTCGCGGGCTTCCACTGCGTATCCCGCCGCACCGCCGTGAAATTGGCCGTCTCGTTGAGGATCATCACGGCGGGATCGTCGCGTTCCACAATCTCCAAAATCCGCCGGTGCACGGCAAAGCGCCTTGCCGGGTCCACCGAGGTTTCAAGTTCCACGATCAGCGCCGACGCCTCGGCATTGGACCAATAGCCGTTGCTGGCGAGCCCACCCGCCTTGCCGAACGTGTTGGGCATGAACGAGACGGGATCGTTGAAGAAGGCCGACGTGCTGTCGTCGTTCATCGCCCGCGGCTCGGTCCGGCTTTGCACCTGGGACCAGTTCTCCTTCAGAACCAGCTCCACGTTCAGCCCCACGGCGCGCCACATCTCCACCATGATCTGTGCGGTGGACAGCTGGTTGGTGTAATAGTTGCTGAGCAGTTTGTAGGGGATCGTCTCGCCCTTGTAGCCGGCCTCGGCCAGCAGCTTGCGCGCCAGCTCGGGGTTGTATTCGGGCGCCTGCCACGTGGTGTCGTACATCGGGCCGTAGAACGGAAACTGCAGCCCCTTCGACACGCCGGCGCGGCCGCCCCAGATGGTATCGGCGATCACCGCGCGATCGATCGCGATCGACATGGCGCGCCGCACCCTGGGGTCTTTCAACGCAGGGAAGTTCGTGTCGAATTCCAGCATGCGGATGTTCGTGATCAACCCGCCGCGCACGTCGAAGCGCCTGTTCGCCTCGATCTCCGGGATCTGGTCGGGCGTGATGTCGCAGGCGAAGTCGAACGCGCCGGACAGCAGCCCGTTGATGCGGCTGGAAAGCTCCGGCACCTCGACGAATTTCAGCGTTTTGATCGGCGGCCGGCCGCCCCAGTATTCGTCGAACGCCTGCAGCGTGAGCGTGTTCTCGGTTTTATAGTCCGACACGAGATACGGCCCGGTGCCGATCGGCTTGCGCGCGAAATCGAAATACGTGGCCGCGGCGCGTGACGCGCGGGCATTGACGATGGCGCCAACCCGCATGGAGATGCGGCCCTCCAGCGTCAGATCCGGCCGCTTGTTCACGAAGCGGAGGGTGTGGGCGTCGATGATCTCGATGCCCTCGATGGACGGATAGGCGTTGCGGCCGCCGAAGCGCACCTTGGCCGGCGCCCATTTCGGGTCGCGCGTGGCCCCCGCCGGCGCCTGTTGCTCCGCCGCGTCGCCGAACAGGCGTTCGCCGAACGTGTAGGCCACGTCCTCGGCGGTCAGCGTGTCGCCGTTGTGGAATTTCACCCCCGGCCGCAGCTTGAATTCCAGGGTGCGGCCGTCGATCCGCCTGTATTCGGTGGCGAGCCCCGGCCGCAGCGACAGGTCGCCGGTCCAGTCGGTGTCGATCAGCATCTCGGTGTAGAGGTTGAAATGCCGTGTGCCGACGTTGGACGCCTCGTTGATGATGTCGAGCGTGTTGGACGTGGCGATCTTCTGCACGGCCACTGTCACCACCGGCCGCTGGTCGGCCTGCGCGATGGCGAAGCGCGGCAGTGCGGTGGCCGAAGCCAGGCCCGTGGCCGTGGCGACGCCTGCCAATGCGTGGCGGCGGGTGATACGGGTCATGCTGGCCTCCCTGTGCGAAGGGGGCCGCGTATCAGGCGCCGATGTCAGTCTGACATGCGTCGCCGCGACATTTCGATGACAGCGCGTCCGCCACCCCAGAATACGGCGCAAAATACGTCGCAGAATACGCCGCGCTACCACCGGCGGCTTGTCTGCTATGGTCGCGGCGTGATGGGGATGGGGAGCATGCGGCGGTGAAAGTGAATATCGAGATCGACTGCAGCCCCGAGGAAGCGCGGGTTTTCATGGGCCTGCCGGACGTGAAGCCGATGCAGGCGGCGCTTCTGGCCAAGATGGAACGTCAGATGCTCGACAGCATCGACGCCGCGTCGCCCGAATCGATGTTCAAAACCTGGATGGGCGTCATGCCCCAAGGCGCCGAGCAGATGCGCGACGCCTTCATGGGCCTTTTGAAGACGGGCTTCACGCCCCCTCGGTGAAACCTAGGGGCTGATGCCTATGGATTGAGGAAATCCCGGATCCGCGCCGCCGCATCCACCAGACCGGTCCGCTCCACCACCACGCCCTGCGGAAACGCGCTCAGCAGGCGCGTCGGCGTCTGGCGGTCCAACAGCACGAACACGCCGCGATCCGTCGCCGTGCGGATCAGCCGGCCGAACGCCTGGCGCAGCCTGAACCGCACCACCCGGTCGTCGTAGGACATGGGATTGCCGCCGGACAGATGCGTCCGCCGCTCCCGGTGCAGAATGTCCGGCCGGGGCCACGGCACGCGTTCGAACACCACCAGGCGCAGGGCGCGGCCCGGCACGTCCACCCCGTCGCGCATCGCATCCGTGCCGAGCAGGCAGCTATCGGTCTCGGTGCGAAACACGTCCACCAAGGTGGCGTTGTCCATCGCGTCCACATGCTGGGCCAGCAGCGGGATCCCCGCCATCTCAAGGTCGGGTGCGATCCGCGCATGCACCGCGCGCAGCCGCGAGATCGCGGTGAACAGCCCCAGCGCGCCGCCGCCGGACGCCAGGAACAGCGATCTGTAGGCCGAGGCGAGCGAGCCGATCTCGCGCGAATTCACGTCGCTGATCACGAACGCCCGCGTCTGTGCCGCATAGTCGAACGGGCTGGCCACCGCCACGCGGATGGCGGGCATGGCGAGATGCGACGCCCCCACCCGGCCCTCGGCGATATGCCACGCGGCCTCCTGGTCCTCGTCACCGGTGTCGCGCAAGGTGGCCGAGGTTACCAGCATGCCGTGCGCGGGCTGGGCCAGGATGGTGGCGAACGGGATCGTGGGGTCCAGCCAATGCCGGTGCAGGCCCACATCGCGATCGCCAGCCTCCCTGCGATCCAGCCGCAGGAACATCACGTGCTGGGGCGTGGTGCCGGGTTCGGGGGCGAATTCCGCGGCGCCGCGCAGCATCGCCGCCCACGCGCCCAGCGGATCCAGCGCCTTGCGACGCAACGTGCGACAGCCCGACTCGATGCGGTTGCGCATGGTGGCGTCCAGCTCCTCCGCCTCGTCCTCCAGCCGCGCCGCGAGACGGTCGTGCAATGTCTTGAGCGGCGTGGCGATCCGCACCAGCGCCCGCGCCAGGGTGAGCGCCGCCAAAGGCAGCGCCTCGATGGCGGGATGCAAATCGCACTCCATCACCCCCGGCCCCGGCGCACTGTCGCCTTGCAGCCGCGCGAGCACCTGCTGACGGATGGCGGCCAGCAGCGCCTCGGTGGGGTTGGGCCGTCCCGTTTCACCCAGCAGTTCCGCCGAGCCGTCGGACAGGCGTTGCGACCAGCCGGGTGCCGGCAGCGCGGTGGCGGCCTGCAAACCCGCTTCCAGCTGCGCCTGCAGATCCGGCCGCGTGGCCACCAGGTCCTCCATCCGCCGCCGCAGCCCGCGCGCACGGGACCGCCCGCCTTCAGCGCCCAGCAGCCAGCGCCGCAGCTCCGCCGCCTCGATCCCCGAAAGCTCCGCGGCGAACGCGCTGTCGGCGGCATCGAACAGGTGATGCCCCTCGTCGAACACATAGCGCACCGGCACGTTGGTGTCGTCGATGCCGCCCCAGGCCGCCTGCGCCATCACCAGCGCGTGGTTGGCCACCACGAGATCGGCCCCCCGCGCCCGGCGGATGGTATGCTCCACGTAGCATTTGCGAAAATGCGGGCAGGCCGCGTGGATGCACTCGCCCCGCCGGTCCGCAAGCCCCGTCACGGTGCCGGGGCCGAACAGCTCGCCGAACCAGCCGGGCAGGTCGCCGCCCTGGATATCGCCGTCGGCGGTCGCCACCGCCCAGCGCGCGATCAGCCCCAGCGGGATCACCGCGCCCGGGATCATGCCGGAGGTGGCGGCGCCCACGGCGTCTTCGAGGTTGAGCAGGCACAGGTAGTTCTCGCGCCCCTTGCGCACCACCACACGCCGCTTGCGCTCCGCCGGATCCGGATAGAGCCGTGCCAGCTCGCCGTCGATCTGGCGTTGCAGATGCCGTGTATAGGTGGCGATCCACACCGCGCCCTTGTTGCGTTCGGCCCACAGGCTGGCGGGCGCGATATAGCCGAGCGTCTTGCCGGTGCCGGTGCCGGCCTCGGCCAGCACCACATGCGGGCTGCCGCGTGTCTCGCGCGGTGCGAAGGCCGAGGCGGCGGCGGCGGCGTAATCGGCCTGGCCCGGACGCTGCTCGGAGGCCGCGCCCAGCATGGCGGCAAGCCGCGTTCGCGCCTCGGCGCCGCTCACGGGCAGCGACGACGGCGGCGGCGGGGGCGCCTCCTCTTCCCATTCGGACAGGCGTTTCCACACCCGCATCGCATCCATCTCGGGCCGCGCGTCCGGCTGGCCCAGGGCGGCCAGCACCACCCGCGCCCAGGGCCAGCCCGCCTGGCCCATCCGGGCGGCGAGCGCGGCGGCGTCGCGGTTGCCGGCGAGATCGCGCCCCGCCGACAGATGCGCCAGCAACGCGCGGGCGATGTCGATCAGGGACGACGCCAGCAGATCCGCGCGCGGCGGTGCCAGGTCCAGCGCCAAAGCCAGGCCCAGCGGCGTGGGGGCGGCGGATGTCGCGGGCCGCACGAAGGCGAACAGTTCCAGCAGGTCCAGCGCCGGCATCACCCGCATCCCCAGACGACGCCACGTGGCCGGGGCGTGCACCAGGATCGGCGGCGGCCCCGCGCGCAGCCGGGCACCCGCCGCCCGCGCATCGAGATCGAGCAGCTCGCCGTCCTCCGTCAGGATCTGCGCCCGCCCCACCCGCGCCACCACGCAGGGCGCGTTCGGCAGCAGGATCGTGGCACGGCCCGGCATGGATAAACCCGTCATTGCGTTCCTTTGCCGCGTTGCACGATTGACCCGGCCTATCCCCCTTCCTAGCTTCAGGGGATGGTCGAAACACTCCGCAACATTTACACCACCGCCACGTCATCTCAGGCGGAACCCAAGTTGGATCAAGCGTGACCCTCCAGCCTGCCCTCCCCAAATCCTGGCCTTTCGAGGAAGCGCAGAAGGTTGCAAGCCGCCTTGCCGCGTCCGGCAAGACCGAGGCGCTGTTCGAGACAGGTTACGGCCCTTCCGGCCTGCCGCATATCGGCACGTTCATGGAAGTGGCGCGCACCGGCTGGGTGCGCCATGCATTCGCCACCCTCACCGGCCTGCCCGCCCGCCTGCTCGCCTTCAGCGACGATATGGACGGGCTGCGCAAAGTGCCGGGCAACGTGCCGCAACAAGACATGCTGGCCCGCTATATCGGCATGCCGCTGACGAAGGTGCCCGATCCGTTCGGCACGCATGACAGCTTCGGCGCCCACAACAACGCGGAGCTGCGCCGCTTTCTCGACGGGTTCGGCTTCGACTACGAATTCGCCTCCTCCACGGAGTACTACCGCTCCGGCCGATTCGACGCCGCCCTCATGCGCCTGCTGGAAAAGCACGACGAGATCGTGGCCGTGATCGTTCCCACCCTGGGCGCCGAGCGTGCCGCCACCTACTCGCCCTTCCTGCCGATCCATCCGCGCACCGGCCACGTGATGCAGGTGCGCATCGACCGGATCGACATCGCGGCCGGCACCCTTTTCTGGCAGGACCCCGAGGACGGCACCCGGTTCGAGACGAAGGTGACCGGCGGCGATGCCAAGCTGCAATGGAAGGCCGACTGGGCCATGCGCTGGGCGGCGCTTGGCGTGGATTACGAAATGTCCGGCAAGGACCTCATCGACAGCGTTCGCCTGTCCAGCAAGATCTGCCGCATACTTGGCAGCCCGGCGCCGGAGAGCTTCACCTACGAGCTGTTCCTGGACGAAGGCGGCCAGAAGATCAGCAAAAGCAAGGGCAACGGCATCGCGGTGGACGAATGGCTGCGGTATGCGCCGCCCGAAAGCCTTGGCCAGTTCATGTTCAACCAGCCGGCGCGGGCCAAGCGACTGTATTTCGACGTGATCCCCAAGGCGGTCGACGAATACGTCACCAACGCCGGCAAGGCCCATACGCAATCCGCGGACGAGCAGAAAACCAACCCCGCCTGGCACATCCATGCCGGCGTGGTGCCGCAATCCGCCGCAAGCCCCATCTCGTTCGCGATGCTGCTGAACCTCGCCAGCGTGGTGAACGCCGAGACGCCGGACATGCTGTGGGGCTTCATTCGCCGCTACAGCCCTGGCGCCTCGCCGTCGGACATGCCGTTCCTGGCGCGGCTGGTGGATTGCGCGCTGGCCTATTACGCCGATTTCGTGCGGCCCATGAAAAGCTTCCGCGAGCCGGATGCCGTCGAGCGCGCCGCCCTGCAAGACCTCGCTTCCGCCTTGCGCACCACGCCCACCGATTCGGCGGCCGAAGACCTGCAAACCCTGCTTTACGACGTGGGCAAGCGTCATCCGTTCGCGGAGCTGCGCGCCTGGTTCTCCTGCCTGTATCAGGTGCTGCTCGGCCAGCAGGAAGGCCCGCGCTTCGGGCAGTTCGTGGCCCTTTACGGCGTCAGCGAAACGATCACCCTCATCGAGGCCGCGCTGGCCCGTGCCCTAGCACCCGCGTGACCGGATAAACACATGATCTGGCTCAAGAAACTCATCCGCATCCTGCCCGCCCTGCTCGGCGTCTGCCTGCTGGCGGGCGCGATCTACGTGGTGCAGAAGGAATTCCGCAACCTCAAGATCGCCGACATCTCCAAGGCGCTCGACGCGATCCCGCACATCGCCCTGGTGGTGTCGTTCGTCTGGACGGTGCTGTCCTACGGGGTGCTCACCTTCTACGACCGGCTCGGCACTATCTATGCCGGCAATGTGGTGAGCTACACCCGCGTCGCCTTCGCCTCGTTCTGCGCCTACGCGCTGTCGCACAATTTGGGCGTGGCCGCGGTGTCCGGTGCCGCGGTGCGGTATCGGCTGTAT
>JANYFG010000015.1 GCA_025362815.1 Rhodospirillales bacterium | reverse complement strand
GGCGCCAGGCGATGTCGGTGACATGCAGCAGGCCGTCGACGCCGCCGAGGTCCACGAACGCACCGTAATCGGTGATGTTCTTCACAACGCCGTCGAGGATCATGCCTTCCTTGAGGCCCTGGATCAGCTCGCTGCGCTGTTCCGCACGGGTCTCTTCAAGCACGGCGCGACGCGAGACAACGATGTTGCCACGGGCGCGATCCATCTTGAGGATCTGGAACGGCTGCGGCGTGCCCATCAGGGGGCCGACGTCGCGTACCGGGCGGATATCGACCTGCGAGCCGGGCAGGAACGCCACGGCGCCGCCGAGATCGACGGTGAAACCACCCTTGACGCGGCCATAGATGGTGCCGTTAACGCGCAGCTGCGCCTCGAACGCCTTTTCCAGGTTGGTCCAGGCCTCTTCCCGGCGCGCCTTCTCACGCGACAGCACGATCGAGCCGTCGCGGTCTTCGTAGCGTTCGACATAAAGCTCGATGTGGTCGCCCGGCTTCACCTCGGTGGCGGCACCAGGGGGGCCGAATTCCTTCAGCGCCACGCGGCCTTCGGACTTCAGCCCGACATCGACGATGGCGAATTCTTCGGTGAGCCGGATGACGACACCGGTAACGACGGACCCGTCAAAACCGCTGTCGCGGCCAAGGGTCTCGTCGAGCAGGGAGGCGAAATCCTCGCCGCCCATATGATCGTTTGCGTAGGCTGCTGCGGCTGATGCCATGAGAAAGAGGAGATCCTTGCGCGGCTGGCTGCGGGCCAGACGGAGTGTGTGCGCGCCGAATTGGCACGGCTTGCCCGCGCGCGAGGCGCCGGCCGGATGTCAGATCGCGCACAGATACCCCGCAGCCGGCTGGAGTCAAGTCAAACCAGCGGATGGCGTCGCAACATGGGTGACCCGGCCCGGCTTTTCCGCTATCTTCTCGCCGATTTGCTGCAATGCCAAAGCGAAAACCGCATCCGCATCGAGCTCGGTGGTGTCGATGGTGATGGCGTCGGCGGCGGCGATCAGGGGGGCGGCGCTGCGGGCCTCGTCGGCTGCGTCGCGGGTGCGGATCTCCGCGGTCACGACGTCGAGATCGGCGACCACGGCGCGCGCCCGCAGCTCGCGCCAGCGGCGCAGCCCGCGTGCCTCGGGGCTGGCGGTGACGTAGAGTTTCACGTCGGCATCGGGGAAGATCACGGTGCCGATGTCGCGCCCGTCGAGCACGGCGCCGTGGCTGCGGGCGAAGCCGCGCTGGAAATCGAGCAGCGCCGCCCTCACGCCCGGAATGCTGGCCACCTGGCTCGCGGCAAGATCGGCCTCGGGTCCGCGCAGGTCGTGGCGCTGTGTGTCCAGGGCGGCCAGGGCGCGTGCCGCGGCTTCGGCGGTGGCGGGGTCGGCGGGGTTGCCGCCTTCATCGAGCACGCGCCGGCCGGTGGCGCGGTAGAGCAGGCCGGTATCGAGGAACGGAAGGTTGAAATGTGCCGCCAGCCGGCGCGCCAGCGTGCCCTTGCCCGCCGCTGCCGGGCCGTCGATGGCGATGATCACTCAGGCCGCCCGCAGCGCATCGCCACCGCCGTTGCCGATGGTGCCGTTCACCAGCGACACGAATCCGGGAAAGCTGGTGTCGATGAAGCTGGCGTCGTCGATCCCCACCGGGCTTTCGGTGGACAGGCCCAGCATCAGCGCGCTCATGGCCAGGCGATGATCCATGTGCGTCTGCACATGACCGCCGCCCTTGGGGGCCGCGCCGTCGCCCCACACCAGCAGGTCGTCGCCCTCGATCTCCACGCGCACGCCGTTCACCTGAAGCAGCGCCGCCGTGGCGGCCAGGCGGTCGCTTTCCTTCACGCGCAGTTCCTTCAGGCCGCGCATCCGCGTGATGCCGCGCGCCGAGGCCGCCGCCACCGCAAGCACGGGATATTCGTCGATCATGCTGGGCGCGCGTTCCGGCGGCACGTCCACCGCCCTGAGCTCGGTGTATTCGGCCACGATGTCACCGACCTTCTCGCCGCCTTCAACCCTTGGGTTCCGGATCTCGAGCCGGGCACCCATCTCGCGCAACGTGGTGAACAGCCCTGTGCGCAGGATGTTGAGCCCCACGCCGAGGATCACCACGCGCGAGCCGGGCACCAGAAGGGCCGCCACGATCGGGAAGGCCGCCGATGACGGGTCGCCGGGCACCACCACGTCGGCGGCGATCAGCTCCGGCTGGCCGCGCAGGGTGATGATGCGGGCGTGGCCATCGACTTCCACCGACACGTCGGCACCGAAATGCCGCAGCATGTTCTCGGTGTGGTCCCGCGTGGCCTCACGCTCCACCACGCGGGTGAGGCCGGGGGCATTGAGGCCGCACAGAAGAAGGGCAGACTTCACCTGGGCGGAGGGCACCGAGGTTGTGGTGTCGAGCGGCAGGGCGTCCCGCGCGCCCTCGATGGCAAGTGGAAGCCGGCCGCCATCGCGCGAGGTGAAGCGCGCGCCACACGCGGCCAGCGGCACCGTCACGCGGCGCATCGGGCGTGCGCGTAGGCTGGCATCGCCGGTCATCACCGAAAAGAACGGGTGGCTGGCCAGCACACCGGAAAGCAGCCGGGCGGCGGTGCCGGAATTGCCCATGTCCAGCACGTCCGAAGGCTCCACCAGCCCGCCCACGCCGCGGCCCGCGACACGCCAGATCGGGCCGTCCTGGATCACCTCGGCGCCCAGCGCGCGCATGGCGGCGGCGGTGCGCAGCACGTCCTCGCCCTCCAGCAGCCCGGTGATCCGGGTCTCGCCCACCGCAAGGGCGCCGAACATCAACGCGCGATGGCTGATCGATTTGTCGCCCGGCACCCGCAGGCCGGTGGCGTGGGACGTGACCAAAGGGCCGGACGGGCGGGCCGCAATCAGCGGCCGGGGGGTGGATTGGTGCATGCGCCGACGCCTACCACGCAGCCTTCCTGTTTGACAGTTGCGAACTTCGATGGCATGGGGCGCGCCCTTAGACGGACATCTCGCGGCTTTCTGGCGCGCGGCAGGCCGTAGACGATCCAATCAACGCGAGGCAATCGATGGCGAAGCCCGAACTTGGCACCAAGCGCGTGTGCGTCTCTTGCGCCGCCAAATTCTATGATCTGACGAAAACCCCGGCGATCTGCCCGAAATGCGGCACCGAGCAGCCGCCCGAGCAGCCCCGCGTGCGCCGTTCCGGCGGCAACGTGCTGGAAGAAAAGCGCCGCGCGAAGGTGCTGCCGGTGCCCGGCATCGAGGATCCCGACGTGGAGACGGATGCCGACGCGGAAGAGGTCGAGGAAGACGTGCTCGAAGACACCTCCGATCTCGAAGACGGCGCCGACGCCATCGCCGAGGTCGAGGTTGAGGTCGAGACCGGCGAGGAAGAACGCTAAACCGGCTGGATCGATGCGTTTGGGTTTCCACACCCAAACACATCGTGAGCTAAAGCGTGATGATTTTGAGTAGACAAATCATCACGCTCTAACTCGTTGTTTTATCGATCATGTTCATGCGCTCGGGTTAAGAAACCCAAACGCATCATGATCTAGCGCCTCGCCTTGAGCGCGGCGGCGAGCGTGCCGTCGTCCAGCACGTCCAGCGCGCCGCCCATCGGCACGCCTTGAGCCACGCGGCTGATCACCACGTCGAACGTGCGCAGGCGGTCGATCAGCCAGTGCGCCGTGGTGGCGCCGTCCACCGTGGCGCCCAATGCCAGAATCACCTCGCCCACGCCGCCGTCCTCGAGCCGGGCGACCAGCGGGCGGAGGTTCAGATCGTCCGGGCCTTGGCCCGCCAGGGCGGACAGGGTGCCGCCGAGCACGTGGTAGAGGCCGCGATGCACGTGCGCGCGTTCCAGCGCCCATAGATCGCCCACCCCTTCCACCACGCAGATGATGCTGCGGTCGCGATGCGGATCGGCGCAGACGGTGCAGGGGTCACGGCTATCGAGATTGCCGCACAGCGCGCAGGTCCGCGTGGCGCGCGCCGCCTCGGCCAACGCGGTGGCGAGCGGGAGCATGCGCAGCTCTGGCTGTTGCAGAAGTTTCAGCGCCGCCCTGCGCGCACTGCGCGGGCCAAGGCCCGGCAGTTTCGACAGCAGCGCGATCAGCCGCTCGATCTCGGGGCCGCCCATGGCAGCTCAGCCCGGCATCAGAAGGGCAGTTTCAATCCGGCCGGCAGGTTCAGCCCGCCGGTGGCCTTCTGCATCTCCTCGGCCGCCAGCGCCTCGATCTTGCGCTTGGCGTCCGCATGCGCCGCCACGATCAGGTCCTGCAGCATCTCCATGTCGGCGGGATCGGCCAGTTTCGGATCGATGCGCACGGAACGCAGCTCGTTCTTGCCTGACATCGTGACATGCACCATGCCGGCGCCGGCGGACCCTTCGACCGACATGGCCTCCAGCGCGGCCTGCATGTCTTCCATCTTCTTCTGCATCTGCGAGGCCTGTTTCATCAGGCCGGCGATGTTCTTCATGGCGTGTTCTCCCAGAAATCCGAAGGTTCATCCAAATCGTTGCCGCCGGGCGGTGGCAGGTCCACCGCCAGCTCCGCCTCGCCGCCCAGGCTGGCGGGCCCCGCGTTGGCGTTCGACAGCCCGTAGGCGTCCACCGCGCTGTCGCGCACCGCCTCCACCTTGGCACCCGGAAACGCCTTCAGAATGGCCATGACGAGCGGGTTCGTCTCAGCATCCTGCCGCCTGGCGTGATCGGCAGCGTCGCCCTGGTCGGCTAATGTGGGCTCGCCGGGGCCGCTGGACAAGGCGATGGTCCAACGCGTGCCGGTGGCTTCGCCCAGCAGGGCGGACAGGCGAGCGGCGAGATCGCGGGGCGTGTCTGGCTCGGGACAGATCTCGATCACCGGCGGAGCGAAGCGGACGAGGTGGACGGAATGGACGAGATGAGCGTGCAAGGTGGGCTCGCGGCGTTCGGCCACGAGGGCTGCCACATCGCGGAAGCTCGACAGCACCGGGCCGTGAGGCGGCGCAATGTCAGGCTCGGGCGCAATATCGGGCGCGATCTCCGGCTCGGGCGCAATTCGGGGCGGGCCGTTCCCCACGGCGCGGCTGCCGCCGGTGATGGGCGGCGATGCGAATACCGAGGCCGCGGGGGCGGTCTGGGGCGTGGCGCGGGCGGTGGGCGGCGTTTCCAGCAGCCTGCGCACCAGCTCGCCCGGCGGCGGCAGCTCGCTGACATAACACAGCCGGATCAGCACCATCTCGGCGGCGGCGCGGCGGTCCGGCGCCTGCTCCACCTCGGCGATGCCCTTGAGCAGCATCTGCCAGGCGCGGCCAAGCGACGCCATGGAAAGGGTGTCGGCCAGCGCCGCCCCTCTCACGCGCTCGGCTTCCGGCAGGTCCGAGCCCTCCCGCAAGCCCGGCACCGATTTCAGCCGGGTGACGGTGTGAACGAGGTCGAGCAGGTCACTCAGCAACTCGCCCAGATCGGCGCCGCGGGCATGGGCGTTGTCGGTGATGGCGAGCGCGGCGGGGGGCTTGCCCTCCATCACCGCCTCGAACAGGTCGAACACCGAGGAACGGTCCGCCAGCCCCAGCATGTCGATCACGGCCTCGGCCGTGATGAGGTCGCCGTCGGGGGTCTGGGCGATGGCCTGGTCCAGCAGGGACAGGCCATCACGCGCGGAGCCGTCGGCGGCGCGCGCGATCAGCGCCAGGGCCTCGGGCGCGATCGACTTGCCCTCCTTGGCGGTGATGGCGCCGTAATGCGCGGAGAGCTCGGCCACCGAGATGCGCCGCAGGTCGAAGCGCTGGCAGCGGGACAGCACCGTGACAGGCACCTTGCGGATTTCGGTGGTGGCGAAGATGAACTTCACGTGGCCCGGCGGCTCCTCCAGCGTCTTCAACAGGGCGTTGAAGGCGGGCTTGGAGAGCATGTGCACCTCATCGAGGATGAACACCTTGGTGCGGGCCTGCATGGGGCGGAAGCGCACCGCCTCGATGATTTCGCGAATGGCCTCGATGCCGTTGTTGGACGCGGCGTCCATCTCGGTCACGTCGGGGTGGCGGTCCGCCAGAATGCCCACGCAGTTGGAGCAGATGCCGCACGGCGCGGTGGTGGGGCCGCCGGCGCCGTCCGGCCCCACGCAGTTGAGAGCGCGGGCGATGATGCGCGCGGTGGTGGTCTTGCCCACGCCGCGCACGCCGGTGAGCATGAAGGCGTGCGCCACGCGGTCCAGCGCGAAGGCGTTGCGCAGCGTGCGCACCACGGCGTCCTGGCCGATGAGGTCGCTGAACTGCGTGGGGCGGTATTTGCGGGCCAGCACGCGGTAGGGCGTGGCCTGAACCGTGGGCATGGATGCGGCTGGCAGGCTGTCGCCGAACAATCCGGGGCCGTCGGGCGCCGGGGGGGCATCTTGCACCGGCGGGTCGTCGTCTCCGAACAGGCCTGCCATGGTTGCCCCGCGGGAGAGGTGGGAGGCCGAACAAACGACCCGAGCGAGAACTCGTTGCGGCTGCTGCCTTCCGGCCCTGACCGGGTTGGCGAGGCGCCCGTCCGCCGCCGACCTCCCACCCCTCATATCGCGCATGGGGCCGATCACCGCAAGAGAGCACCCCGTATCTTGGCGATATGCTCGGCCAGATATGTCGCATCATGTTCGGCGCCGAAGATGAACGACGAGGCGCGGCTGGACAGCCAGCTGAGACCCAGCACGTAAAGGCCGGGAATGTCCGTCACGCCGCGTTGGTGGATGGGCACGCCGCGCGCGGTATAGGTGGCGCATGGCAGCCAGCCGAAATCCAGCGCGAAGCCGGTGGACCAGATGATGCTGGCGATGCCGGCCTGGGCGAGATCGAGCTGCGGCAGGGGGCTTGTGAGGCAGTCCGGATCGGGTGCCACGTCGCGGGCCCCAGGGTCCGGCGGAAGGTCGAGCCCCTCACGCGCCACATAGGCGTCGGCGTCGTCGAGAAGATCCCGATGGCTGGCGTCGCCGGCGGCGATGTTCGCGGCCAGATCTCCGGTGAAGTGCATGGCGCCGGCGTCAAACCGCTCCGCCCGTCCCAGCAAGGTGATGCCGCGCGCTGCCATGCGGCGGAAATCGATCGTCTCGCCGCCATGGGCCCCGCTGACGGCGATGGTGACATGCTTGCGGCCGGCGGGGGGGGCCGGAAGCTGCCAGATGCCCAGCACTTTCAGCCACCACCCAAAATCACGCCCACGATACTGACGCGGCGGGCGTTGATGGCTGCCAACCGACAGGAAGACGCGCCTACCCGCGCGCGCCAGCTCGTTGGCGATCTGCGCGCCGGATGAGCCGGCACCCACCACCAGCACCGCACCGTCCGGCATCTGGGCGGGATTGCGGTAGGTGTTCGAATGGATCTGCACAATGCCCGTTTCGGCCGGGACCATGGGCGGGATCACACCGCGCTGGAACGGGCCGGTGGCGGCGATGACGCGAGTGGCCTCGATGACGCCGTGAGACGTTTCGGCGCGAAATCCGGTGTTGTCCGGCAGGCGGTGCACCGCGGTGACAGCGACGCCTTCGCGAACGGGGGCGGCGATACGTTCGGCGTATTCGATAAAATACGACACCATCTGGTCGCGGGAGGCGAAGCCGTCCGGGGGAACATCGGGGATGGGGAACAGCGGAAGGCGGTCGTGCCACGCGGGGCCGTTGGCGTGCAGGCCATCCCAGCGTTCGGTGCGCCAGCGTTCGGCGATGCGGTGGCGTTCGAGGATCAGGTGCGGGATGCCGCGTGCCGAAAGCTGCTCGCTCATGGCCAAACCGGCCTGGCCGCCGCCCACGATCACGGTGTCGATCTTGTCCATCATGGCTCCGCTGGCACGTTCATCAGCCCGTCGCGGGCGGAGGGGTTGCCCCGGTCTGCTCCACGATCGGGCGATAGGCATGCGGCTGGCGATGGGCGGCGAAGTTGAACATCTTCTCCTTGCCCTGGCGGCAGGCATCGAGATCACAATCCGCCACGATGACCTCGTCGCCAAGCGTCGCCGCCTCGGCCACGATCACGCCGTTCGGGTCCACGATGCAGGAGCCGCCGATAAGGCCAGAGCCGTCCTCGTTGCCGGCCTTGGCCACGGCCACCGCCCAGGTGGCGTTCATATAGGCGTTGGACTGCACGGCGAGCCTGGAGTGGAAGGTGCGCAGCTCCTCGTTCTCGGTGCTGCCGCCATTGGGGTCGTAGGCCGCCGAGTTGTATCCGATGCAGACCAGCTCGACGCTTTGCAGCCCAAGCACCCGCCAGGCCTCGGGCCAGCGACGGTCGTTGCAGATCAACATGCCGATGATGCCGCCTTGCCAGACGGGGCCGGCGCGAAAGGCGGGAAAGCCAAGATCGCCGTAGGCGAAGTAGCGCTTCTCCAGCTGCTGAAAGCGGTCGCCGGGACGTGGTTCCACGGAGCCGGGCAGATGAACCTTGCGGTATTTGCCAAGGATGGACCCGTCAGGATTGACCATCAGCGCGGCATTGAAACGCGCCCCCTCCGGCGTTTGCTCGGCATACCCCACATGCATGCCAACGCCGAGCGCGCGCGCGCGGTCGAACAGCGCCTGCACCTGGGGGTTGGGCATGGCGGTTTCATAGTAGGAATCAAGCGCCGCGCCTTCGAGCAGCCAGCGCGGGAAGAAGG
>JANYFG010000023.1 GCA_025362815.1 Rhodospirillales bacterium | reverse complement strand
CAGCCGCGATGGCCGAGCATGGGGTTGGCCTCTGACAGCTCTTCCAGCCGCCGGCGCATCTGCGCGGGCTCGACGGAGAGCGATGCCGCGACCTCGGAGATTTCCGCGTCGCTATGGGGCAGGAACTCATGCAGCGGCGGGTCGAGCAGGCGAATCGTCACCGGCAACCCTGCCATGATCCGGAACAGCTCGGCGAAGTCGTCGCGCTGGAAGGGCAACAGACGGGCAAGAGCGTCACGCCGGCCGCCCTCTGTCTCCGCCATGATCATCTGGCGCACCGCGCCGATCCGCGCGGGGTCGAAGAACATATGCTCGGTCCGGCACAGCCCGATGCCCTCGGCGCCGAACTTGCGGGCAGTGTCCGCATCCAGCGGCGTCTCGGCATTGGCGCGCACCTTCATGCGGCGCACGCCGTCCGCCCATTCCATCAGCTTGGCGAAGTCGCCGGAAAGCTGCGGTTCGATCATCGCCACCGTGCCGATGAAGATTTCGCCCGTGGCGCCGTCCAGCGTGATGGTCTCGCCGGCGCGGATGATGTTGCCGCCGGCGGAAAGCGCCTGGGCCGAGTAGTCGACAGTCACGCCTCCGGCGCCAGCCACGCAGGGCCGCCCCATGCCACGGGCCACGACGGCGGCATGTGAGGTCATGCCGCCTCGCGTCGTCAGGATGCCCTTGGCGGCGTGCATGCCGTGGATGTCCTCGGGGCTCGTCTCGATGCGCACCAGGATGACGCTCTCGCCCTTGCCGCCGCGCAGCTCGGCCTCATCGGCCGAGAAGACGACCACGCCGCACGCCGCGCCGGGGCTCGCGGGCAGCCCCTTGCCCAGCAGTTTGCGTGCGGCCTTGGGGTCGAGTGTGGGGTGCAGCAGCTGGTCCAGGCTGGCCGGGTTGACCCGCTTCACCGCCTCGATCTGGCTGATCAGGCCCTCATCGGCCATGTCCACCGCGATCTTCAGGGACGCCGCCGCGGTGCGTTTCCCGTTGCGCGTCTGCAGCATGTACAGCTTGTTCTGCTGCACCGTGAATTCGATGTCCTGCATGTCGGTGTAGTGGCGTTCCAGCGTCTCGCGCACCCGCACCAGCTCAGCATAGGCGGCCGGCATGCTATGCTCCATCGGCTGCTCTCCGGGCTTGGCCTTCAGGGCCGCCATGGGTTGCGGGGTGCGGATACCGGCGACGACGTCCTCGCCCTGCGCGTTGATCAGATACTCACCGTAGAAGATGTTTTCGCCGGTGCTTGGGTCGCGGGTGAAGCAGACGCCGGTGGCGCAATCCTGACCCATATTGCCGAAGACCATGGCCTGGACGTTCACCGCCGTGCCCCAGTCGGCCGGAATGTCGTGCAGGCGGCGATAGGTGTTGGCGCGCTGGTTCATCCAGCTGCCGAAGACGGCACCGATCGCCCGCCACAGCTGGTCCTTCGGGTCTTGCGGGAAGTCGAGCCCGGTCACCTCCAGCACCATCTCCTTGTAGCCGCGGACGACGCCGCGCCAGTCATCGGCCGTGAGATCGGTATCCTCGGCCACGCCGCGGTCGAGCTTGGCGCCCTCGATGATCTCCTCGAAGCGGTGATGATCGATATCCAGCACGACCGAGCCGAACATCTGGACGAAGCGGCGATAGGAGTCCCAGGCGAAGCGCGCATCGCCGCTGGCCGATGCCAGGCCTTCGACGGTGACGTCGTTCAGCCCCAGATTCAGGACCGTGTCCATCATCCCCGGCATCGAAACCCGGGCGCCGGAGCGCACGGAGACCAGCAGCGGCTTCTGCGGGTCACCGAAATGCAGCCCGACCGCGCCCTCGACCCGGGCCAGCGCGCCTTCAACCTGCTCGGTCAGGTCGGTCGGGTAGGTTTCGTTGTTCCTGTAGTAGGCGGTGCAGACTTCGGTGGTGATGGTGAAGCCTGGTGGCACGGGCAGGTCGATGCTCGCCATTTCGGCCAGATTTGCCCCCTTGCCGCCGAGCAGGTTGCGCATGTCGGCGCGGCCTTCATTGCGGCCGGCGCCGAAGCTGTACACCCATTGGGTCATGCGGTTGGTCCTTCAGGCATCGATCAGGGAAAGGTCTGCCACCAAGTCCATGGCGGATTTCAGGCGGGCGAGCAGGCGAAGGCGATCCTCGCGGTGGCCAGGCTCATTGACGAGGACGTTCTGGAAGAAAGTGTCGAGCGGCCTCCTCAACGTGCCAAGTTCCGCGATCGCCGCGATGAACCGCTCGGCCTTGACCTCAGTCTCAATCCTCGGCTGCATCGCGTCCAGCGCGCTTTGCAGCGCCAGCTCATCGACATGGCTCAGCGCGCCTTCGCGACCGCGATGCGGCCCATCCTTCTTATCCTCGATCCGCAGGATATTTTGCGCCCGCTTATACGCGCCGAGGATTTCAGCCCCATCCTGGGACTCGATGAAGGAGCGTAGCGCCTCGAGCCGGGACATGATCCGCAGGATGTCGTCGTCGCTGCCCATCGCCGCGGCGATGATGTCCGCGCGGAACCCGTCTGCGCGCAGCTGGACGCGCAGCCGGTCGAGCACGAAGTCCGCGACGGAGGCGACGAGTTTCTGGTCGTCATCGGGGCGCGCCATTGGGCCGGCGCCGAGCAGCTGGATGGACGCGCGCACAAGCGGTGCATGCTGTTCCAAAATGGTGCGCATACCGCAACGCAAACCGGACTGCCGGATCATCCGCAGGATGCCCTGCGCAGCCCGGCGCAGCGCAAAGGGGTCACCGCTTCCCGTGGGCTTTTCGCCGACGGCAAAGAAGCCGAGCAGCTGATCGAGCTTGTCAGCCAACGCGATCGTCACGCCAACGCCCTGGCCCGGTATCGCGTCCGTCGGCCCGAGCGGACGGTAATGTTCCGCCACGGCCGCGGCCACAACAGGGTGTTCGCCCTGCGCCTTGGCGTAATAGCCCCCCATCACGCCCTGTAGCTCGGGGAATTCGCCGACCATGCCACTCACCAGATCGGCCTTGGCCAGGTGCGCTGCGCGCACGGCCATTGCGGGTTCGACTCCCGTCAGCGGCGCGAGGGCGGCAGCCAGGCTCTCCAGCCGCTTGATCCGTGCTCCCTGGGTGCCGAGGCGCGCGTGAAAGACGACGCCTTCCAGCTTGCCCACCCACTCATCCAGCGGTGTCTTGAGATCCTGGTCCCAGAAGAAGCGGGCATCGCTCAGTCGGGCGCGCAGCACGCGTTCATTGCCGGCGATGAGAGCGGTGCCACCATCCCGCGCCTCGATGTTCGCCACCAGGGCGAAGCGCGGCGCGGCATGGCCATCGCGGGTGCGCAGGGCGAAGTAGCGCTGATTGACCCGCATGGAGGTGCGCAGCACCTCAGGCGGCAACGACATGCTGTCGGTGTCGATGTGTCCGAGCAGCGGCACCGGCCATTCCACCAGCGCTGCCACCTCGGCCAGCAGCCCTTCATCGGGCACGACCTCAAGCCCTTCGGCGCTGGCCAGCGCGGCCACCCCGCTGCTGATCACCGACGCACGCTCAGTGTGGTCGATGAGAACGTAGCGCTCCCGCAGGGCGGCGGCGTATTGGGAGAAGCTTGATACCTGGAAGGCACTGGGCGCGTGGATGCGGTGCCCCTCGGTTTCGCTTCCGCTCACCAGGCCATGCGCGGCATCCCCGCCCCGGGCGAGCGCGAAGGGAACCACCACGCCATCTAGGATACACAGAATGCGCTGGAGTGGACGGATCCAGGTAAAGGCGGACATGCCCCAGCGCATGCTTTTGGGCCAGGCGAAGCTCCAGAGCAGCGCCGGCATCGCCTGCGCGATCAGGGCCGCCGCTTCGACGCTGCTGGCGGGGCGTTGAAGAACCCAGAAGCCGTCGCGCTCGGCCAGCGCGTCGCGCGTGACGCCGTGCTTCTTCATGAAGCCGGCCAGCGCCGCCTCGGCTGCGGCGAGCCGCGGGCCACGCTCATCCTGCGCTGGTGTCACCGCCCGCTCGGCGACTTCAGCCACCAGGCCAATCCGACGCGGCCCGGCGAAGCTGCGCGGCGCGCCGACCAGAATGGGCGCCAGCGCCGCGCCGACGGAACGGCATAGTTCATCGCCGGCCCGGATCTGCATGCGTGCCGGGATTTCCTCGCAGAGAAGTTCAAGCAGCAGCTCAGGCAATGACGGAAGCTCTCGGAGGTGAGGGGATGGGCGCTCTGCGAGGATTGTAGCAGCGTTGCTCGTCAAACGGCATCAGGCAGCGGTGACCCATGTTTCGCAGCATAGCTTGGCCAGTTCCCGCACCCTGCCGATATAGGATGCGCGTTCACTGACCGAGATGGCGCCGCGCGCATCCAGCAGGTTGAAGCGGTGGCTGGCCTTGATGCATTGATCGTAAGCTGGAAGCGCGAGCTTGCCCTCGGCCAGCGCCCGGCACTCCTGCTCTGCATCGACGAACTGCTTTTGCAGCAGGTCGATATCCGCGAGCTCGAAATTATGCGCGCTGAACTCGCGTTCGGCACGGAGGAACACCTCGCCATAAGTCACCCCATCGGCGTTGAAGCGCAGGTCGTACACACGCTCCACGCCCTGAATGTACATGGCCAGGCGCTCAAGCCCGTAGGTGAGCTCGCAGCTCGGCACCTCGCAGCTGATCCCGCCCATCTGCTGGAAGTAAGTGAATTGTGTCACCTCCATCCCGTCGCACCAGACTTCCCAGCCCAGGCCCCAGGCCCCCAGCGTCGGGCTTTCCCAGTCATCCTCGACAAAGCGGATGTCGTGCAGGGAAGGGTCCAGCCCCAGCGCCTTGTAGCTGCCCAGGAGCAACCCCTGCGGGTCGCGCGGGCTCGGCTTCAGGATGACCTGGTACTGGTAATAATGCTGCAGGCGGTTCGGATTCTCCCCGTAGCGCCCATCGGATGGCCGCCGCGACGGCTGCACATAGGCCGCTTTCCATGGGTCACGGCCGAGCGCGCGGAGCGACGTCGCGGGGTGAAACGTCCCCGCGCCCATCTCCATGTCATAGGGCTGCAGGATCAGGCAGCCCTGCTTGGACCAGTAGTGATGCAGTGTCAGGATCATGTCCTGAAAGCTCAGCGGTTCGGGCATGTGCCCCTTCACGTTACCAGGAATCACCATAACCGCCTGCGATCAAACGCGGAAGCCAAGCCGCGCAGGTGAGGAGCCACGGCCGGTCCTTGGTTCTGACGGCTGGCCAACCCCGGACCTTGGGGGTATGGACCGGCACATGCAGACCGTCTTCCCTCGCCGCGCGGAAGTCACCCGCAACACGGCGGAGACCCGCATCCACGTGGCGCTCGACCTCGACGGACGTGGCGATGCGGAGATTGCGTCGGGGATCGGTTTCCTCGATCACATGCTCCATGCGCTCAGCCGCCATTCCCTGATCGACCTTCGGCTGCATGCCGAAGGCGACCTGCACATCGATGGCCACCACACCACCGAGGATTGCGGCATCGTGCTGGGCCAGGCGCTGCGTGCGGCGCTGGGCGAGAAGCGCGGCATCGTGCGCTACGGCCACGCGGTCATCCCGATGGACGAAGCACTGGCGGAGGCCGCGATCGACATCTCCGGCCGACCCTTCCTGGTTTGGCAGGTGCCCTTCGCCCACAGCAAGGTGGGCGACATGGACACCGAATTGTTCGAGGAGTTCTTCCGTGCCCTGGCGATGCATGCCGGCATCGCGCTGCACGTCGTGCTGCGACACGGGCACAACGCGCATCATGTGGCTGAAGGTTGCTTCAAGGCCGTGGCCCGAGCCCTGCGGGCCGCGGTGGAACTCGACCCGCGCATGCCCCAGGCGATTCCCTCGACCAAGGGCGTGCTGGAGGCGTGATGCGCGCCTACACCGTCCATCTTCCACCGACCGACAGCCTGGATGGCGCACGCTTCGTCCCGGAGGGCTTTACTTTTGCTGGATGCGTGTTCGGCCCCGCCTGGCTTCTGTTCCACCAGGCCTGGCCGTTCGCGCTGGTCGCCGCCGCAGGCTTTTTGCTCGGGCCTTGGCCGGTCGGGCTGGGGGTCGGGCTGCTATGCGGCGTGTTGGGCCAGGATGCCCGTCGGGCGATGCTGGCGTGGCGGAAATGGCAGCTGGCCGGGGTCGTCGTCGCGGGCAGTGCTGACGAAGCGGAATGCCGCTGGATGGAGCGCGGCCGGATGCCCCCCGGTCACTCTCCCGCAATGGGCTGCGGGGCATGATCGTGGCGGTCGTCGATCCGGGTTCGGGCAACCTCAATTCGGTGGCGCGGGCGCTTTCGAAGGCGGCCGATATGGCCGGGCTTTCTGCCACCATCCAGGTGACCACCGATGCGGCGGCGGTGCGGCGGGCCGACCGTGTGGTGCTGCCGGGCCAAGGTGCCTTCGCGGCCTGCCAGCGCGGTCTGGCATCCCTTCCAGGAATGATCGATGCGTTGGAGGAGGCCGGGCAGACCTCTGCCCGGCCCTTCCTCGGCATCTGCGTCGGGATGCAGCTGCTGGCTGAGCGCGGCCTTGAGCACGGCACCACGCCGGGCCTGGGTTGGCTGACGGGTGAGGTCGACGCGATGAACCCGCTGGATGCCGAGGGCGCCCCGCTGCCGCTCCCCCAGATGGGTTGGAACCGGTTGCAGCCCTGCCGGCCGCATCCGGTGTTCAAAGGCCTGCCGGGCGACGCGCATGGCTATTTCGTTCACTCCTACGCCTGGATGCATGGAGCGGTGGACGACCTGCTGGCCACGGCGGACTATGGCGGGCCAGTCGCTGCCATCGTGGGCCGACACAATATTGTCGGCATGCAGTTCCATGTCGAGAAGAGTGGATTGGCCGGGCTCACCATCCTCGCCAACTTTCTGCGATGGTCGCCGTGAGCGGCCTCGCCCCCGAGGCCGCGCCTGATATTGCTGTCGAACGCTGCGAACGCATTTCCGAGGCCGATCTGCTGCAACTCTGTGAAGCGACGAACGCCGCCATCATCGAGGGTGGTGGTTTCGGCTGGCTTGAGCCGCAAGGCCATGACGTGCTCATGCGGCACTTCCGCGGCGTCCTTATGGTACCGGAGCGGGAGCTGTTCCTGGCGCGACTCGATGGGCGGGTCGTCGGCAGCGCGCAGCTGGTCAAGCCGCCGCGGAACAACGAGGCCCAGGCGGTCGGCGCTCAGCTCACCCACGCCTATATCGCGCCCTATGCGCGGGGCGTCGGCCTGGCGCGCAAGCTGATCCGCTCGGTGGAGGAGCGGGCGGCCTCGCTTGGCCACCGCGTGCTCAACCTCGATGTCCGCGAAACGCAGACCACCGCCATCCAGATCTTCGAGACCTTGGGATATACGCGGTGGGGAACGCACCCGGCCTACGCCCGGGTGAAGGGCAGGATCGTGCAAGGGCATTTCTTTCACCGGCTGCTCGATCCGCCGCGCCGCCGGGGTGGCAGCTGATGTTCACCCTCTATCCTGCGATCGACCTCAAATCGGGTGAGGTGGTGCGGTTGAAGCGCGGCGCCATGGCCGATGCCACTGTCTATGAGCGTACGCCTGCGGGCCAGGCGGCGCATTTCGCGGCGCTGGGGTTTGATTGGCTCCACGTCGTCGATCTGGATGGGGCGTTCGCAGGCGCGCCGGCCAATGCTGCCGCGGTGAGGGACGTCCTGGCCATATCGGCGTTGAAGGTGCAGCTGGGTGGCGGGATCAGGAGCCTGTCCACCGCGACGGCCTGGTTCGAGGCGGGCGTGTCTCGCATCATCCTGGGCAGTGTCGCCGTCAAGGACCCGGCCTTCGTGCGCGATGCCTGCCGTCGCTTTCCCGGCCGGGTGGCGCTGGGCATCGACGCGAAGGGAGGGCTGGTGGCGACCGATGGCTGGGCCGCAGTGAGCGACATCCCCGCCGCGGAGCTGGCCCGGCGCTTCGAGGATGCGGGCGCCGCGGCGCTGATCTTCACGGATATCGAGCGTGACGGAATGCTGGGGGGCGCGAATCTGGAGGCGACCAGGGCGCTTGCCTGCGCCGTGACCATCCCCGTCATCGCATCGGGTGGGGTATCGAGCCTGGGCGAGATCGCCGCGATCAGGCGCGCGCCGGAGGGTATTTCAGGTGCCATCCTGGGTCGCGCCCTTTACGAAGGGCAAATTGACGCTTCAGCCGCGTTGCAGGCGGCCCGCACGGCTCCTTAGAGAAAGAGTGATGTGGCTGTGATGCCACAGTGTCTCGGGGATGTCGCGAAGTCACCCAAAGCCCGTTGCCCCTAGCGCGCTGACCATTCAATAGTCTCCGCGGACCCGGGTGTCGCCAGCATGAGCTGGCCATGCGTGGGGGGCACAATCCTCCGGCCGGTACGCCGGCGGCGGGTGGGTCAAGGGAAATGGCCGCTTATCGGCCTTCGAGGAGGTTTTTCATGCGCAAGATTCTGCTGGGTACGACGGCAGTCGTCTCCGCCGCCTTCGGGGCCGCGGTGATCACGCCGGCTGCCGCTCAGGATGCTCCGACCGTTCGGCTCGGCGGCTCCATCGGCGTTTATTATGGCTACATCAACCAGAACGGCAGCGTTTCGCAGCCGGGCGGCGGTGTGAACAGCGACTTCGGTCGTGTTGCGAACGCCACGCCGGTCACCGCGGCCGCTGGCTTGGCCGGCAGCAACGTGGGCGGCTATGGCGCCGTCACCACCATCGCCACGAACAGCACGCTGACCGCCGGCGCTCCCGGTGGCACGAATGGCGTGTCCACCATTGGTGGCCTTGGCGTTCCGAACGCCCTGGGTACCGGCGTGACGACGCCCGGCGGTCAGGCCGCTTCGACCGCCACGAACATCACGGGCCCCGGCTCCTATGGTCGCCTCGGCAAGCACGACATCATCAACCTGCCCGCGATCTCCGTGATCGTGTCCGGCAAGTCGGCGTTGGGCTTCACCTATGGTGGCCAGGTCGACATCGTCTTCAACGCGCTTGAAGGCAACCTGACCGGTGGTAACCGCTCGGGCGTTCAGCGTTCGACCGCGGTGGCCGATGAGGCCTACGTTTTCGTGGCGCATCCCCGCTTCGGTCAGCTCCGCGCTGGTGACGAAGACGGTGTGCTCGGTGGCCTGATGAACTCCGGTTTCATCACCAACTTTGGCACCGGTGGCGTCTATGGCGTCTGGGAGCAGTTCCAGGTTCGCCAGAGCGGCAACCGCACGCAGACCGGCCCGGCCCAGATCGGTGACAACTCCAAGGTCATCTACATGTCGCCGCAGTTCTTCGGCTTCGACTTCGGCGTCAGCTACGCGCCGAACGGCGGCGGCTTCGGCAACGGTGGCTGCCCGTCGGACAACGTGACGACCGGTTGCGACCGCGCCTATGCGTTCCGTGGCGCGACCTCCTGGGCCGTGGCCCCGGCCGGTCAGCTGGGTGCGATGGCTCGCCGCAACGAGTATCAGGTTGCCGGTCGCTACCGCGGTACCTTCGCTGGCGTCGGCCTGGCTGTGACCGCCGGTTATATCGGTTCGGGCGTTGCTCTGGATCTCAGCAACGCCAACGCTCAGGTCCGCACCATGAACGGCCTGAACGTCTGGCAGGTGGGCGCGCAGGCGACCTATCTCGGCCTGACCGTCGGCGCCGCCTACTACCAGGGTGACTACAACTTCTTCTGGGGCAACACCGTGCGTGGTGACCGCCAGGCGCAGACCCTGAACGTGGGCGCCAGCTACACGGCCGGCCCGATCACCGTTGGCACGAACTTCGTGACTGGCGTGTATGAAGGCGGCGCCCGCTCCGACTTCGATCCGGCGTCCGGCCGCCTGATCCGTCAGGCGAACCCGACCGCCTATGGCGATCGCAACAACCTGGCCAGCCAGCGTCGCTGGGGCATGAGCGTGGGCGGCAACTACCGCCTGGCGCCGGGCCTCGACCTGATCGCCGAGTATGTCTACCACTCGGTGCGTGAGAATGGCCGTGACCTGGACAGCGCGCGCGCTGGCATCCAGAGCCGCGGTCAGGCCAACGTGTTCATCCTGGGCTCGCGCCTGGCTTTCTGAGCCAAGCTGAAACAGGCGATATGGGAAAGGGGTGGCAGGCAACTGCCGCCCCTTTCTTCTTTTTTGGCGAGGCGCTATGCACCGTCGCATGCGCAATCTCCTCCTCCTGATTCTGGCCGCACCGATCGCCCTCGCCGCCTGCAGCAGCAGCCGGCTGGTCGGCAATGAGGAGTACGGAACCGACAACACGCGTGAACGTATTCTGCGCGAAGCAGGGCGTAATCCCCGCGATGCCGGCTTTGTGGTGTTCGGCACCGACCGCAATCAGACGGATCAGAATACGGGCGGACCGGGCGGTGTCAGCGTCAATGCCTATCTGTGGCGGGCGACCCTGGAAACTCTCAGCTTCATGCCGTTGGCCAGCGCCGACCCAGCCGGCGGCGTGATCATCACCGACTGGTACTCGCCGCCGAGCGCGGAGAATGAGCGCTTCAAGGCCCAGGCCTATGTTCTGGGGCGGCAGCTACGCTCCGATGGTGTGCGCGTCCAGGTCTTCCGCCAGGTCCAGCGCAGTGGTCAGTGGATCGACCAGCCGGCGTCCACCTCGACCAATTCGGAGATGGAGGACCGCGTCCTCGCCCGTGCCCGCGAACTCCGCAGCCAGACCACCGCGGGTCGCTGACGAAAGCGCTGCGCTGAGGCTTGCACGGCGTCGGCCTGAAGCCTGATAGTCTCCACAAAATTGGAGGAGACTTGCATGCTGGGGTTGATGCAGGAGCACCCGCTTCTGGTGTCGTCCATCCTGCGTCACGCAGAGCGACATCACCGCGCCACCAAGATCGTCAGTGTCGGCGCGGATGGCGCCGTGATCCGCAGCAGCTACCCTGAGGTCGCCGCGCGCTGCGCCCAGCTCGCCCGGGCGCTCACCAGGCTCGACGTGAAGCCGGGGGACCGCGTGGCGACCCTGGGATGGAATACGTTGGCCCATCTCGAGCTGTATTATGCGGTGTCGGGCATGGGTGCGATTCTCCACACCGTCAATCCGCGACTGTTCCCCGACCAGATCGCCTACATCATGGCCGATGCGGCGGATGTGGTGCTGTTCGTCGACTCGACCCTGGTCGCTGCGGTGACGGCTCTGGCCGAGCGGCTGCCCCGTTCGCTGCGGGCCATCGTGGTGATGGGCGGGGGGGAGCTTCCGGCCCTTCCTGTCCCGACGCTCGCCTACGAAGCCCTGCTTGCACCTGAGGAATCTGCTCTGGACTGGCCGAGGCTCGATGAGCGTTCCGCCAGTTCGCTCTGCTACACCAGCGGGACCACGGGCGAGCCCAAGGGAGTGCTCTACTCCCACCGCTCGACCGTGCTGCACGCCATGGCGGCCATCCAGCCCGACGTCTTCGCGCTGCGGGCGACGGATGTCGTGATGCCGGTGGTGCCCATGTTCCACGTCAACGCCTGGGGGCTGCCCTACTGCTCGCTCATGGCCGGCAGCGCGCTGGTGTTGCCCGGGCCCCGACTTGACGCCGCGAGCCTGTACGCCTTGTTCGAGGCAGAGGGTGTGACCTTCAGCGCCGGCGTACCGACCATCTGGACTGGGCTGCTGCAATGGCTGCGCAGCCAGCCCGGCACCCGCTTCACCGCGCCGCCGCGCCTCGTCGTGGGCGGCACCGCGCTGCCTGTCCCCATCACATCCGGCTTTCAGTCCGAATACGGCGTCCCCATCCTGCACGCCTGGGGCATGACCGAAATCAGCCCGCTCGGCAGTGTGAACACCCGCAAGGCGGAGAATGCCGACTGGTCGGATGAGGTTTTCCTGGCCTATTCACGCAAACAGGGCAGGCCGCAATTCGGCGTCGATCTTCGCGTGTTGGACAGCCACGGCGAGCCCATAGCGCAGGATGACAAGGCGTTCGGCGAGCTGGAGGTCCAGGGCCACTGGGTGGCCAGCGCCTACTTCAATCGGCCTGACGATGAGGCCTTCACCCCCGATGGCTGGATGCGAACCGGCGATGTGGTGACGGTGGACGCGCTGGGCTCGATCGAGATTGTCGATCGGGCGAAGGACGTCATCAAGTCGGGTGGCGAGTGGATCAGCTCCATCACGCTGGAGAATCTGGCGCTGGCGCATCCGGACGTGCAACTGGCCGCGGTCATCCCGGCGCATCATCCGAAATGGGATGAGCGCCCCCTGCTCCTGGTGGTGCGGCGCCCTGGCACCGAGCCGGATGCCGCCTCGATCCTGGCCATCTACGAGGGCAAGGTGGCGCGCTGGTGGGTGCCCGATGCCGTTGAATTCGTCGACAGCCTGCCGCTGACCGCAACGGGCAAGCTCTGGAAGGCGGAGATGAAGAAGCAATGGAAGGACTATTCCTTCCCGGCCTGACGCGGTTTTAGGCAATCGCCGCCTGCGGCTCTCGGCAGGCATCGAAGTGGCCCCTTGCCGAGCGTCTGCCGAGCGGGCTGTCATGCAGCATTCTGACGGAGGAGTGGGATGATGCGCTTCACATTCACCATGGCCATGTTGGCCGCAGCCCTGGCCCTACCAGAACCGGCAGCGGCGCAGCAGCCGCGGGTCCTGCGAATCGCCATGACGGCGGCGGACGTCCCGACGACGACGGGCATGCCCAATAATGGCTTTGAGGGAATGCGCTTCCTCGGCTACCCGGTCTTCGAGGCGCTGGCGCTGTGGGATCTGTCCCGCCCCGACGCGCCGGCCACCCTGCGGCCAGGCTTGGCAGAGCGCTGGGAACAGGACCCGGCCGATCCGCAAAACTGGACCTTCCATCTGCGGCAGGGAGTGACCTTCCATGATGGCACGCCGTTCAACGCCGATGCGGTGATCTGGAACCTCGACCGCTTCTTCCGCAACGACAGCCCGCAATTCGAAGCCGCCGGCAGCGCCATCTCCCGCGCCCGCGTGCCGATCATGGAGAGCTATCGCAAGATCGACGACCGCACGATCGGCATGCGGACCAATCGGGTGGCGAGCTATTTCCCTTACATGGTCGTCTATCTGCTGATGACCTCGCCGCAGAGTTTCGAGCAGGGCGGGCGGGACTGGGCGCGGGTGGCGGCACTCCCGCCGGCGGGTACGGGTCCGTTCCGCCTCAGCCGCTTCGTGCCACGGGTCTCGGCCGAGCTCAGCCGCCACGACGGGTATTGGGACCGCGCACGCGTGCCGCGGCTGGACCGTGTGGTGCTGCTGCCGATGCCCGAGGCGACGACCAGGCTGGCTGCGCTGCGTTCGGGCCAGGTCGACTGGATCGAGGTACCGCCGCCTGATGGCATAGCATCGCTGCGCCAGGCCGGTTTCAATATCACCACCGGCAGTTACCCGCATGTCTGGCCCTGGATGCTGCAGACGGGCGGGGACAGCCCATTGGCGGATGTGCGGGTGCGCCAGGGGCTGAACTACTGTGTCGACCGGGCGGGGCTGGTCAGCTTCCTGAACGGAACGGCAGAGGCATCGGTGGGCTGGCTCAAGCCGACCGACCCAAATTTCGGCAACCCGCAGAACCGCTACAGCTTCGATCCGGCACGGGGGCGGGCGCTGCTGGCCGCAGCCGGCTTCAATGCCCAGCGGCCGCTCGCCTTCAAAGTGATGATCTCGACATCCGGCTCAGGCCAGATGCTGCCGCTGCCGATGAACGAGTACATGCAGCAGAACCTGCGCGAGGCCTGCGGGGTGAACGTCACCTTTGAGGTCACGGAATGGAACACCCTGCTGAATGCGACGCGGGTTGCACCCGGCTCGCCGATCCTGGCCGGATCGGTGGCGCTTAACCCGTCATCACCTTCGTCCGACCCTTCGGTCGCAGCGCGTTATTTCCTTCAGGCCTTCGTGCCACCCAACGGCTTCAACTGGCCGCAATGGCGCGATGATCAGTTCGAGGCCGCATTCTCACGACTCGAACGCTCCCTGACACCGACGGATTTCAACGCGGCCTATGCGGCGGCGCATGAGCGGTTGGTCGACAACCCGCCCTGGCTCTACATCGTGCACGACCTCAATCCGCGGGCGATGAGCCGCCGGGTGCGCGGCTTCACCTCGGCTCAATCCTGGTTCCAGGATCTGGTGCCGGTGGAGGTGCAGTGATCCGCGGGCTGGCACTGGCGGCGGCACTGGTTGCTGTGCCGGCGTCTGGCCGCGACTACCTCAAAGGGCCACCGGCGGTGCAGAGCCGTGCCTACACACCCGGCGTCGTGACCGAGGGTGGGCGTATCCTCTGGCTGGCGGGGCAGACAAGCCTCGCCGGTGCGGATGGGCAGTCCCTGGTCGGCAATTTCGAAGGCCAGGTGCGTGACATCTTCCGGCGGCTGGAGGCGACCATCGCCCGTGGCGGAGGACGACTGGCTGACATGGTGACGATGACGGTGTTCATCACCGACGTGCGGCTCGGTACGCGCTTCACCGAGCTGCGCGGCGAGATCTTCGGCGACAACTTCCCGGCCAGCGCGCTGATCACGGTCGTCGGTCTGGCGCAGCCGGGAATGCTGGTCGAGGTGCAGGGCATCGCGGTGATCGGCGACCGCTGAGGCGGTTGCCGCTGCGCGCTACTCGGCCAATCATGCGCGGGCACCTGGGAAGGGACCCCGAAGCATGATCATCGACCTGCGCATCTACACCTGCAAACCGAACAAGATGGCGGCCTTCGTCAAGCTCTACGAAGAGAAGGCCTGGCCGCTGCAGCTGAAATATCTGGAGAATTGCCTGGGCTGGCACACCACGGTGGAGGGGCCGCTGAATCGCGTCGTCCATATGTGGGGCTACACCGATCAGGGCGACCGGGAGCGGCGCCGCAGTGCCATGGCGGCCGACCCTGCCTGGGGCGCCTACCTGCAGGCCGCCGCCGATGGCGATCTGCTGCTGGATATGGAGAACCGCATTCTCAAACGCACGCCGTTCTTCGACGCCTATCTGGCCAAGAAGGGCTGAGCACGCCGGTGGTGGCAGGGGCGAACCCCTGCCACCATGCGCGCCTCAGACCGAACGCACCTCTTCGGCATCGATATCGTTGTCCTTGCTCTCGCGCACGAACAGAATGCCGATGATGGCGCATACGACCGCGATGACGATCGGGTACCAAAGGCCATAATACACGTCACCGGTCTGCGCGATCATCGCGAAGGCGGTGGCGGGCATCAGACCGCCGAACCAGCCGTTGCCGATATGGTAGGGCAGCGACATCGAGGTGTAGCGAATGCGCGTCGGGAACATTTCGACCAGCGCCGCGGCGATCGGGCCGTAGACCATGGTCACGTAGATCACCAGCAGCGTCAGGATGCCAATGAGGACTGCCGGCTGTTCGCGAAAGACATCGAGCGGCCCACTCATTTTCACGACGGTCGGGTTCGCCGCAGTGGGATAGTTGACGGCCGTCAACCGCGGCGCGATCTGCGCCGTCACCGCCGCCGGCGTGGAGCCAGTGATAGGCAACGCCGGCTGGTCGCCCACGTTCAAGACCACGTCGCGAACACCAGGTGTGTTCTCGACACGATAGTTGACCGATGCGCGGGCCAGAGCGGCCTTGGCCAGGTCGCAAGGCTGGGTGAAGGTCGCCGTGCCGGTCGGGTTGAACTGGAACGAGCAGTTGGCCGTGTCGGCGTGCAGGACGACGGCGATGTTGGAATGCGCCGCGGCAAGGGCCGGATTGGCCTCCGCGCTCATCAGCTTGAAGAGCGGGAAGTAGGTGGCGGCTGCCAGGATCATACCGCCGATGATGATCGGCTTGCGGCCGATCTTGTCCGACAGCCAGCCGAACAGCACGAAGCCGCCCGAGCCCAGCAGCAGCGACCAGGCGATCAGCATGTTGGTGGTGAAGCCGTCCACCTTCAGCACCGTGCCGAGGAAGAACAAGGCGTAGAACTGCCCGGTGTACCAGACGACGGCCTGGCCCATGACCAACCCGAGCAGGGCCAGCAACGCAACCTTGGCGTTCTTCCACTGGCCGAAGGCTTCGCTCAGCGGCGCCTTCGAACGGGTGCCCTCGTCCTTCATCTTCTGGAAGGCGGGGCTCTCCTGCATCTGCAGACGAATCCAGACCGAGATGCCCAGAAGGATGGCCGACAGCAGAAACGGAATGCGCCAGCCCCAGGCCAGGAAGGCCTGCTCGCCCAGATAGCTGCGGACCCCCAGGATCACGAGCAGCGACAGGAACAGGCCAGCCGTGGCGGTGACCTGGATGAAGCTGGTGTAGAAGCCACGCCGGCCGTGCGGCGCGTGCTCGGCCACGTAGGTCGCGGCGCCGCCATACTCGCCACCCAGGGCCAAACCCTGCAGGCAGCGCAACGCGATCAGGATGATGGCGGCGCTGATGCCGATGGTCTCGCTGCTGGGCAGCAGGCCCACCGCAAAAGTCGATGCACCCATGATCAGGATGGTGACGAGGAAAGTATATTTGCGACCCACCAGATCACCCAGCCGGCCGAACACCAGGGCGCCAAACGGCCGCACCAGGAAGCCGGCGGCAAAGGCCAGCAGGGCGAAAATGTTGCGGGTGTTCTCAGGGTACTGGCTGAAGAACTGCGCGCCGATGATGGCCGCCAGCGAACCGTAGAGGTAGAAATCATACCACTCGAACACGGTGCCGAGCGAAGAGGCCAGGATGACCTTGCGCTCCTCCGCCGTCATGGGCCGGTCCGCCGCCCCTGCGGCAGCCGACATGGGTGATGATGACATGCTCTTTGGTTTCCCCGTTTCGTCCAACGCCCAGCCGACGGCGCGCGTTTGGTGACTGTTGATTTTGCGCTCGGGGTTCTTAGCGTCGCGAGTGGCTCAAAAGCAATCTCGGCCATCATTTTATTTAGGGTCCGTTGACATTCGGGGATTCCGGCACGGCTGAGGCTGTGATTCAAGTTCCGCGTGAGCGGAGTGTGCATCGTGGTAAATCGGGATCGCTTTGTCGTCGGTGACGAGACGTGGGCGAAGGTGGAGGCGCTATTGCCGGGCAAAGCCACCGACAGCGGCGTGACGGCGAGGGACAATCGACTGTTCCTGGAGGCGGTGCTTTGGCGGGTTCGCACAGGCCTGCCGTGGCGCGACCTCCCAAGCGATTTCGGTAATTGGAACAGCGTATTCCAACGCTTCAGACGCTGGGCTGTGGCCGGAGTGTTCGACCGCATCTTCGAGCGATTGTCGGGCGAGCCTGATCTTGAATACGCCCTGATCGACGGCACCATCGTCTCGACCCATCAAAAGGCGAGCGGCGCAAAAGGGGGACTCAAAATCAGGCCATCGGGCGCTCACGCGGCGGCCTGACGACTAAAATCGTGGCCATGGTGGATGCCTTGGGCAATCTGGTGCGCTTCGTCCTGCTGCCTGGTCAGCGACACGACACCATCGGTGTGCCGCCGCTGATCGAGGGCGTCACGTTCGGGACTTTGTTGGGCGACCGGGCCTTCGATGTGGACTGGCTCCGCGCCGAACTCGACGAGCGCGGCGCCTGCGCCGTCATCCCATCGAAATCCAACAGAAAGGCCCCCATCGAACACGACCGCGACATGTATCGCTGGCGTTACCTCATCGAAAACTACTTCGCCAAGATCAAGGAATTCCGCGCCATCGCGACACGCTATGACAAAACCGATGTGAGCTACGGCGCCGCCATCTGCATCGCCGCCGCAATCATCGCTTGTCGTTGAATGTCAACGGACCCTAG
>JANYFG010000079.1 GCA_025362815.1 Rhodospirillales bacterium | reverse complement strand
AGCCGCGGCGCTCGGGCTGGCGCAGGAGGATGACCTTCACCGTCTCTTGCAGGGCGGCCTGTGTGGCGAGCACGATGTCCATGGCGGGGTCGAGGGAGGCGTCGTCGACCAGGATGATGGCGTCGATCGCGTCATGGCCGGTGCAGGCGGCGTGCAGGCTTGCGAGGCAGTCCCGGGTTTCCAGAACGCCCTTGCAGATGGGCACGACGACGGTGACGCCGCGCCCGGCCCCGGTGGGGTGCAGGCGGTGGGAGGGGGCGTCGGCCACGGGTAGGCGGGGTGCGACGTGGTTGCGGGATTCGGGCGCGCCGGGGTCGATCAGCAGCGTCTGGCGGGCGGCGGCGCGGGCACGGGCGACCTGGTCGGCCGGTGACTGCGGGAGAAGGCGGGCGAGTTCGAGCTGCGCGTCGTGGCCGGCGCAAAGGACGAGGAGGCCTGCGTGCGGCGGGATGGCGATGCGGATGGTGCCGCCGGAGGGGGCGACGGTGCCGTGCGATGTTCGGATGCGGGTGGTGAGGTCCTCGGTGGTGATGGAAACCGGGCCGTGGGTGAGGGCGGGGTCGGCGAGATCCAGCGTGAGGTGGTCGCGGCGCATGGCGAGGTCCACGCGCAGGCGGGACTGGAACGAAAGGGTGGCGAGCACGTGGCGGCCGGAGACGATGTCGATCCGGTGGCGGCGACCGTCGAGGGCCGACGCCGGCAGGGGCTCGGATAGTCGCAGATGGGATGGCGGGGTGGTGGCGTCTGGCGGGTGGGGGGTGATCGGGCGCAGCGGCGTGCCGTCGAGATGGAGCATGGCGGGGGTGTCGGCGGTGATCCAGCCGGTGAGGGAATAGTCGGCGATCCCCGTCACGGCGCAGGCGCTCGCGGTGTGAAGCGGTTGTTCGTGGAGGAGGAAGCCGTCGGCCCAGAGCTGCAGCCGGGTGGCGCGCCGGGCGTGGGCGGCGAGGTCGCAGGGGAATTCGATTTGCTGGCGCTGCGGGCTTGGCGGGGGGAGCAGGTTCGCTGGGCCGTGTGCCAGCCAGATGCGGCGGCCGGAGGCGTGGACGAGCACGGGGCGCAGGCGGTCGGGCGGGACCGACGCCTCGGTCTCCACCCGCAGCCGGCCGGGGAGGACCTGCATGGTGGTGGTGGTCATCCCAGCGGATAGACGGGCAGGGTGTTGGCGATCTCGATGGCGAGGTCGACGGTGTTGGGCGGCAGGCGAAGCGTGGCGGCGCCGTCTGTCCAGCGCCAGGTGTTCTCGGGGGCGTGCCAGCCTGTGGTCAGCGTCCAGTGCGTAAGCGGGATGGTGCGGGCTCCGGCCCGGATGCGTGAGATGGCGACGCCGAGCCGGCGCATTTCACGGTTTCCGATCAGCGAGGCGGGGACGGCGTGGCGCGACAGCAGCGTGACGGGGGCGTGGGTGGGGTGCGGCAGGCGAAACTGGCACCAGCCCGCGTGACAGTCCGGCGACAGAAGCTGGCCTTCGACACGCAGGCGCAGGCCGGGGTCGGCGATGCGGTCGTGGCCGAGGCAGAGTGCGCGGTCGGCCATGGCAAGGCGGCAGGCGGCGAGGCTGGCATGGGCCGGCAGATCGAAGTCCGGCTCGGGTTCGGTGGGCGGTTGCGCGAGGGCGGAGAGAGCGGTGGGGATGTCGTCATCCGGCGAGAGGACGAAGCCGGGGATGGCGAGGTCGGCGATGAGAAGCGTGGCGTCGCCGTCGCAGGCGATGCCCTGCCAGTCGGAAACGGCGTTTGAAGGCGGGGGGTGGGCGATGGTGGCGCCGTTGGTGAGGTCGCCCAGGGCGGTGATGCCGATGCCTGGGATGTGGCCGCGGGTGGTGGCGGGCAGCAGCAAGGGGCGGCTCGGGATGCCGGGGGCGATGGCGCCGGGCTGGATCGCGATGGGTCGCGACCGCCGTTGGCTTCGGTCGGGCGCGTGTGGGAGCGTGGTGAGGGGCCACAGACCCGCGACCGCGATAGGCCGGCCAGTGTCGTCGATCAGGTGGTCGGTGATGCAGAGCTCGCGCGCCGCCACCGGGCCGCGCGCTGTCTGTAGCGCCGTGTCGGGTGCCAGGCACCACACGGACCGCGTGCCGGCGATCGTGGTATGCGGCGGCGGTATCACGCAGCTTCGGGCGTTTATCGCGTTCAGCCTCCGTCTCCCTCACCCGTGCTTGCCGGCGCGAGTGTGAGGGGGCGGGGGCTTCGGGCCAAACGGCGTTGTGGGATTGACGGAATTATCGCGTGGGCGCGCGGCCGGTATCACGCCGTGCTCATGACCCGGCCGATGGCGCGTTTGGTTCAGCGTTGCGGCGTGTAGCGCCAGACCGAGGCGGGCGGGAAATTGCGCGGGGTCCAGGCTTCGCGTTTGGCAGCCAGGGTGTGTTTCTGGTAGGGAAGCGGTGAGGTGATGCAGTAGCTGTAGTGCAGGAAGCCTACGCCGGGAGCCACCGCCTCGATCGCTGTGATGAAGCGGGCCTGCTCGGGCACCGGCAACAGCACCAGCGGAATGCCGCACACCACCGTGCCGATGCGGTTATGAACATGGGCGGGCAGCAGGCTCGACAGCTCCCGCGCGTCGCCCTCGATCACGTTCACGCCTGGCAGCACCCGGCGCAGATGGGCGGCCATGGTGGGCACGATCTCGACCACATAGAGCTGCTCGGGCGGCAGGCCGGAGTCGAGCAGCGCGCGGGAGATCACCCCGGTGCCGGCGCCGAGTTCCACCACCGCCTCGTCCGGGGCGCGCCTGACATGGCGCACGACGCGGGCGCACAACGTGGGCGACGAGGGCACGATAGAGCCCATCTGCAACGGGTTGGCGACCCAGCGCCTGAAAAACATCCACGGGTTCGACACCGGCTGGGCCTCGACACCGTCGCTGGACAGCGTGTCGAGATCAATCGCTGTCATGTCCGCCTCGTTATGACCGCCCTTGGCGGCCGCGCTGTTGGCTGATCCGGCATTGATCACACCGGTCTTCATCACATGGGTCATCGGTTTGTCACTCTTGTGCTCGAAGCGGTCTTGCGCCGGCGGTGCTAGCGCAAACGCGGGGGTGGGGAAAGGGTGTCGTATGGCATGGCCGTCGCCGATCTGTCGGGGCGACACGATTATGACGGGTTATCGCGCCTTTCGTTGCATCCAACGGGGGGCTATGATCGGTAACATCGACACCGAATGGTTCCGTTCGGGATAACGGTTCCAATTGAGCCACATTCGAAAGCGCAAACTGCGGCCGATGACAGCCCGGATCCTCATCGTCGACGACGTCCCAGCCAATTCGAGGCTGTTGGATGCGAGGCTGACCGCCGAATATTACCAGGTGATATGCGCGCATGACGGCTTCGAAGCCCTTCGGCTGGCGCAGGCGTGGCAGCCGGACCTGATTCTGCTGGACGTGGTGATGCCTGAAATGGACGGCTTCGAAACCTGCCGCCAGCTGAAGTCGGATCCCGAGACACAGCATATACCCGTGGTGATGGTCACCGCGCTCAACGAGCAATCCGAGCGGCTGCGCGGCCTGGAGGTGGGTGCCGACGATTTCCTGACCAAGCCGATCGAATATGAAACGCTCCTGGCGCGCACGCGCTCGATGGTGCGCCTGAAGCGGTTGCTCGACGAGCTGCGCGCCAGGGGTGAGACGGCACGCGCGCTGGGGCTGTCGTCTGAGAGCGTGCAGGTGCCGAGCGTGGCCGGGGCCCGGGCGTTGGTGGTGGATGACTGGGAGCTGGGCGCCCAGCAAATCCAGGACGCCCTGGCGCGCGAAGGGATCATTCCCGGGCGGGCCGCCAGCGAGGCGCAGGCGATGGCGCTGACCGCGGCCATTCCGTTCGATCTGATCGTGATCAGCCTTTCGATGACGACCGACGATCCGTTGCGTCTCGCCTCCCGGTTGCGGGCGTCTGATATCACGCACGGCATTCCGCAGTTGCTGATCGCCGAGCCGGAGCAGCGCCCGCTGCTGGTGCGGGGCTTCGATCTGGGCGCCAATGACTGGCTGCAGCGGCCGCTGGACGAGAACGAGCTGCGGGCGCGGGCGCGCAACCAGATACGCCGGAAATTCTATCAGGACCGGCTGCGCGCCGATTTCGGCTCGGCGCTCGAGATGGCGCTGACCGATTCGCTGACGGGGTTCTACAATCAGCGTTACCTGATGCGGCACCTGCGCGGCATGCTGGCCGGTGGGTTGTCGAGCTTCATGTCGCTGATGATGATCGACGTGGATTATTTCAAATCGATCAACGACCAGTTCGGCCACGGGGTCGGCGACAGGGCGCTGAAGGCGATCGCCGACACGCTGCGCAGCCGGATTCGGGTGTTCGACACCATCGCCCGCTATGGCGGCGAGGAGTTCGTGGTGGTGATGCCGGGGGCGGCCGCGGAGGACGCGATGATCGCCGCCGAGCGCCTGCGGATCGCGGTGGAGGAGATGCGATTCTCGCCGCTCGAGGGCCATGAGCTGCGGTTGACGGTGAGTGTGGGGATCGCGCTGGCGGACGGGCCGCATTGCACGGCCGAGACGTTGCTGCAGGCGGCCGATTACGCGATGTATCAGGCCAAGCGCGGCGGCCGCAATCGGACGGTTGCCGCCTGAGTGGCGTAAGATTGGATCGCTACGTGGTGATTTGATTACGCATTCTGGCCCCGGGACGAAGCACAGGACGACCAGCTACGAGCGCGGGCCGGGCTCGCCCGGGCCCCACGATCAGCATCGGACGCGGCCCGATTTTAGAGCCTGATGATTTTGAGTAGACAAAATATCAGGCTCTAACTTGTTGTTTTATCGATCATGTTTATGCGCTTGGGTTGAGCAGCCCAAACGCATCATGATCTAGGGAGCCGAGGCCGGGCGAACCCGGCCTTGGGGATCACTTGATCTTGGCTTCCTTGAACACGACGTGCTTGCGGGCCACCGGGTCGTATTTGTTGAATTCCAGCTTGCCGGTCTGCGCGCGGGCGTTCTTCTTCGTCACGTAGAAATATCCAGTGTCGGCGGTCGACACGAGCTTGATCTGGACGGTGTTCGTCTTGGCCATAGCGATACCCTCTTTGAGGGGACGAAACTTGGCGAAAGAGGGCGCTTCCGTCAAGGGCAATCACAGGGGGCGCATGAGACCCGCGGTCTATGGCGTGACCGGCGCCGGAATGAGGGCGGTGGCGTAGGCCAAAGGCGTGTCGATCAGGAACTTCGCCGCCACCAGGTCGCTGTCCCGGCCCTCGCTGGCGGGGCAGGCGTTGCGGATCTCCAGAATTTCGGCCGGCGGCATCGGGGCGCGGGCCTCGCGGTGACGGGTGAGCGCACGGGCCATCGGCTGATGCGCCTGCGCCAGCTCCGCCAGGGTGCGTTTCAGCGGCGCCTCGCCCAGGCTGGTGCAAACCTGGGGCAGCACGCCCAGCGCCTGCAACGGCCAGCCCAGCGGTGCCAGCACGCGGCTCCAGGTCAGCGACAGCGCGCCGCCGTCCGGCAGCGGCAGGATGGTCTGCACAAGGCCCTTGCCCAGCGTGGCGCTGCCCACCACCACGGCGCGGCGCTGGTCGGCAAGGGCTGCGGCCAGGATCTCGGCGGAGCTGGCGGTGCGCCCATCCACGATGATGACCACGGGCAGGCCGTGCAGCAGATCGGCGCCGACGGCGGTGTAGTCGCGCACCGATTGCGGATTGCGCCCGGCGGTGCTGGCGATGCGCCCGGACGGGATGAGGGTTTCGGCCATGGAAACCGCCTGGCGCAGCAGGCCGCCGCGATTGCCCCGGATGTCCAGCACCATGCCCTTGGGCGGGCGTGGCGACTCGAGCGCCTTGCCGATCTCGCGCGCCATCGCCTCGGCGGTGTCACGCGCGAAGCTGCTGACGCGGATGACGAGCAGCTCGCCCTGGCGCCGGGCGAAGACGGTGGGGGGGGCCAGGATGGCGCGCTGCAGATCGACGCGGCGCGGCTTGCGGCCCGGGCTGCGCAGCGTGAGGGCGGCGGTGCTGCCCTCGGGGCCGCGCAACAGCGCCGCCACGGACGTGAGATCGGCGCCCTGCAGGGCAGACCCGTCGATCTCCAGCAGCACGTCGCCGATGCGGATCTGGGCGAGGGAAGCGGGGCTGGCGGGCACGACGCCACGGACCACGAAGCCGCCGCCGCCGGCGACACTGGTGCCTATGTCGATCCCCAGACCGGCGCGGCCGTAGCGGGCGGCCTCTTCCTCTGCGGCCTCCTGCGGCGAGGCATAGCGGGAATAGGGATCGAGATGATTGAACAGCTCGTCGAAAAAGCCGCGCAGGATGCCTTGGGTGCCGGCGCGGCGCACGGCATCCGAGGAATCCCAGGCCACCCGGCTGATCTGGCCGATGGCGTCGCCCCACTCCTTGATGACGGCGGGGCTGGTGTCGGCGGCATCGCCACCCCCACCCCCACCCCCGGGGATGCCTGAAGGCGTGCCGGATGTTGGCGTGATCATCGGCGGTGGCCGGGTGAGCAGGGTTCGGCCGGACAGCGTGAGGCGCAGGGCCTGTGGTGTCAGCTCCGCCATCAGCCGGGGGTCGATGGCGGTGAAGCCGCGCAGGCCCCAGATCGTGAACTGGCCAGGCGAGATCTTGTCCAGCGTGCGCGGCGCCATGAGGGTGAGGGCGGCGGTTGCGACCTCGGCGATCAGGCGCTGGTCGAACCCGGGGCCGGCGGCGAACGGCTCAGCCGTTGCCCATGAAACCGGCCACAGCCACAGCAGCGCGAGGACAAGACAGCGCGCGACAAACGGCGCGTTGCGGGCGGCCACTCCATTCACGACGACCGCGAACGCCCCCCGCCGCGCTTGGCCTTGACCGATTTGCGGGGCGTGGATTGAGGTGCTGGGCGGGTGCCGGGGCGCCCATCCGGCGATGTGGCGTGGCGGGCGGGCACGCCCTGCAGGATCTGGAACATCAGGCCGCCTGTGATCGGGCTTGCTTCCGACAGCCTGGCCTCCACCTCCTGCGCCAGATGAAACACCAGCCTGGTGCGCTTGCCCGACAAGGTCTGCGTGGCCTCGTCATGCACCCAGTAATCGTCGGGCAGGGCACCCAGCGGCACCAGGCCGGACGCGCCGCTGTCGATCAGGGTCACGAACAATCCGAAGCGCTGCACGCCGGAGATGCGGGCCGGAAAGATCACGCCGATCTTGTCGGCCATGAAGGCTGCGAGGTAGCGGTCGACCGCATCGCGCTCGGCCAGCGCGGCGCGGCGCTCGGTGGCGGTGATGTGCTCGGCGGTGTCGGGGAAGCGCGCGATCTCCTCCGGCGTCAGGCCGCCTTCGCCGAGTTTGAGCCCGGTGATCAGCGCGCGATGCACGAGCAGGTCGGCATAGCGGCGGATGGGCGAGGTGAAATGGGCGTATTTCGCCAGCGCCAGCCCGAAATGGCCGATATTCTCCGGTGAATAGGCGGCCTGGGACTGGCTGCGCAAAACGACCTCGTTGACCATGGTGGCATGTTCAGAGCCTGCCACCTTTTTCAGCACCTGGTCGATATCGCGCGGATGGATTTGATCGCCGGCGGGCAGCGAAATGTCGAACTGGCGTAAAAACGTGCGAAGATTGTCGAGCTTCTCGTCCGTGGGCGGGGCGTGGACGCGATACATGCAGGGGCGAACCAGGCGTTCCAGCTCCTCGGCCGCGCACACATTAGCCAGCACCATGAATTCCTCGATCAGCCGGTGGCTGTCGAGCCGGGGGCGAGGTGCGATCGATTCGACGCGGCCGTCCTCGCCGAGCACCACCTTGCGTTCCGGCAGGTCGAGATCCAGCGTGCCGCGTTCGGTGCGGGCGGCGAGCAAGGCGCGGAAGGCGGCGTAAAGCGGGGCCAGCGGCAGGTGCGTCTCGGCCTGCGTGTCCTCGATCTCCTGTACCTGCTCGTAGGTGAGCCGTGCCGCCGAGCGCATGAGACCGCGACCGAAGCGGTGGCTTTGCTTCAGGCCGTCGGCGTTCACGATCATTTCGACATAAAGGCAACCACGGTTTTCATCCGGCCGCAGGCTGCACCAGCCGTTCGACAGCTCCTCCGGCAGCATCGGCACCACGCGATCGGGGAAATAACAGCTGTTGCCGCGCGTCCACGCGGACCGGTCGAGCGCGCTGTCGGTCGGCACGTAATGCGACACGTCGGCGATCGCCACGATCAGGCGGAACCCTTGCGCGTGCGGCTCGGCGAACACCGCGTCGTCGAAATCCCGGGCGTCGCTGCCGTCGATCGTCACCAGCGGGATGTGGCGCAGGTCGTCGCGGCCAGCAAGCGGCGTGGCGGCGGCGCGGCGTGCTTCGGCCAGGGCGGCTTCGGGGAATTCGGTGGGGATGTCGTGGGTGGCGATCACCAGCAGGCTGACCGAGCGCGCGTCGCCCATCTTGCCCAGTATTTCGGTCACGCGCGCCGGCTTGAGGCCGAACGCCGTGGTGGGAAGGGGCGTTGCCAGCACCACGTCGTCGTGTTCGGCACCGTTCTCCTCGCCCGCCGGCACCGTCCATTCCGCCTTGGAGCGTTTGTCGGTGGGCACGATCCGCTGGCCGCGCTCGGTCTGGCGAAAGAGGCCGATCACGCGGCCGGGGGTCTCGCCGATGCGCTTGAGGGTGCGGCCTTCGTATTTGTTGGCGCCGATCGGCCGTAGCCGCGCCAGCACGCGCTCGCCGGGGGCCAAAGCGGGCTGGCCCTTGGCTTCCGGCGCCATCAGCACCAAAGGCGGGCGGCCTTCGCCTTCCCAGCCGATCGGCTTGGCGATGGCGTCGCCCTCCGTGTCGGTGCCGGTGATCTGCACCACCATGGCATCCGGCAGGCGGCCGGGCGCGGTGAAGCGCTTGTGCCCCGCCGGCGCCACCTGGCCTTCCTCGGACAGGCTTTTCAGCAATTCGCGCAGCGCGTGGCGATGCTCCACCGTGAGCCCGAAATGCTGGCTGATCTCGCGCTTGCCGACACGCCCCGATGCCTCGCGGATGAATTTTCGAACGTCATCGCGCGACGGCATTGGCGCCGGCTTGTTCGGCGGCCGCCGGGCCATTCTACGAGGCGGCCTTTTTTGCGGCAGGTTTCTTCGCGGCCGGTTTCTTCGCGGCAGGCTTTTTTGCCGTGACCTTCTTTGCCGCGACTTTCTTGGCAGGTGCCTTCTTCGCGGCAGCCGCCTCTGCAGCCGGCTTCGGCGCCGCCTTGGCTTTCGCCTTGGGCGCGGCCTTCTTCTTGGCGCCCGGCTTGGCCTTCAGCACCTTTCCTTTCTCGGCCAGCAGCGACACGGCCTCCTCGAGCGTCATGTCGTCCATCGACACGTCGCGCGGCAGATTGGCCACGGTCTGGCCGTGCTGGGCATACGGGCCGAAGCGGCCCTTGCGGATCGTGACCGGTTCGCGGTCCTTGGGGTGCGCGCCCATCGCCCGCACCGAGGCCAGTTTCTTCGCCAGCACGTCCACCGCGCGATTGAGCCCCACCGCCAGCACGTCGTCGTCCTTGTCCAGCGAGGCGAACACGCTGGCCATCTTCACATACGGACCGAACCGGCCGATGCCCGCCTCGATCGGCTCCTTCATCTCGGGATGGATGCCCACGATGCGCGGCAGCGACAGCAGGCCGAGGGCCGATTCCAAGGTGATGGTGTCGCCGTCCACCCCGCGCGGCAGCGAGGTGCGGCGCGGTTTCGCCTTGCTGTCGGGGATCTGCTCGCCCTGCTGCACATACACGCCATACGGCCCCCGCCGGACGGTGACGCCCTCACCGGTATCGGGATGCGTGCCGAGCTGGCGCAGACCCTCCTTCAGGGTGGCGGCCCCTTCCTCGTCGGCACCCTCCACCGCCAGACGGCGGGTATACTGGCAGTCCGGATAGTTGGAGCAGCCGATGAAGCTGCCGTGGCGGCCGAGCTTCAGCCCGAGCCGGCCCTGGTGGCAGGACGGGCACAGCCGCGGCTCGCCGCCGCCTTCCTGCACCGGGAAGAAATGTTCGCCGAGATCCTGGTCCAGCGCGTCGATGACGTCGGAGATCTTGAGGTCCTTGGTCTCGGCGATGGCCGCGGAAAAATCCTTCCAGAACGCGCGCATCACCGCGCGCCAGTCAGCCTTGCCGGCCGAGATGTCGTCGAGCTGCTCCTCGAGCCCCGCCGTGAAGCCGCTATCGACATAACGCTCGAAGAAGCTGGTCAGAAAGGCGGTCACCAACCGGCCGCGGTCTTCGGGAATGAACCGGCGCTTGTCGATCTTCACGTAGTTGCGGTCCTGCAGCACCGTCAGGATCGAGGCATAGGTGGAGGGGCGGCCGATGCCGAGCTCCTCCATCTTCTTCACCAGGCTTGCTTCGGAAAAGCGCGGCGGCGGCTGGGTGAAGTGCTGTTCGGACGTCACCTCCCGCGTGGAGGTCGCGTCGCGCTCGGTCATCGGCGGCAGCAGGCGGTTGTCGTCCTCGTCGCCGCCGGCCTCGCCGTCCGCGAAGGCCGGGGTGACGGTGGCTTCACGGTAGAGTTTCAAAAACCCGTCGAACGCCAGAACCGAGCCGTTGGCGCGCAGGCGCGGGCCGGCGGGCTTTGCGGGGTCGGCGAGATCGACGATCACCTGGTCGAGCTCGGCCGACTGCATCTGCGACGCCACGGCGCGCTTCCAGA
>JANYFG010000045.1 GCA_025362815.1 Rhodospirillales bacterium | reverse complement strand
GCCGCCATCCAGGCCAATCTGCGCGAGGCCACGACGCGGGTGCTCTCAAGTCTCACGCCACGCGAGGAGCGCGTGCTGCGCATGCGCTTCGGCATCGGCATGAACACGGATCACACGCTGGAAGAGGTCGGCCAGCAGTTCAACGTCACCCGCGAGCGCATCCGCCAGATCGAGGCCAAGGCGCTGCGCAAGCTCAAACACCCCAGCCGCAGCCGCAAGCTGCGCAGCTTCCTCGACGACTGAGCGTTGTTGACGGCCCCGATCGCCGACGCAAAAGCCTGGGAGAACCCCCCGCGTGAGCCCCACCACCGAAGACACCCTGCGCGCGGATGTGGTTGTCACATTCCTGCGCATGGAACGCGCACCCGCGGCGCCCGCGCCCGCCTTCCCCAAAGGGGTGGACGTTCACACGCTGCCCGCATGCTCGGTGCCGCATTACCGCAGGCTCTACAACACCGTGGGCGGCCCCTATCTCTGGTGGCTGCGGCGCATCTTGCCCGACCAGGAGCTGGCGGCGCTGCTGGCGCGTTCGGCGGTCTCCATCCATGTCGTGTCGGTCGACGGCGTCGAGGCCGGGTTCTACGAGCTGGATGCGTCCTATTGGCCCGCCGTCAATCTCAGCTATTTCGGCCTGATGCCGCACGCGGTCGGCCACGGCATCGGCCACGCCTTCCTCCGCCACGCCATCGACGCCGCGTTCGCCATGGGGGCGCGCGCGCTGACGGTGAACACCTGCACCGCCGACCATCCCCGCGCGCTGCCCGCCTATGTCGGCGCCGGGTTTCGCACCGTCCGCCAGGTTGCCGAGGTTTGGGACATCCCGGTCAGTCTCGGCCTGGAAATTCCCCGGCACCTGCGCCGCTGATCTGTTCCGGATCGTGATGTCGCGGGAAGCCGCCATGTTGAACAATGCGCGCCTGGCCTATGTCGTGGCCCTCGCCATGGGCATCGCCTCCGCGCTGATGCTCATGCCGCTCGACGTGATCGGCGGCCAGGGCGGCCTGTGGCAGGTGATCTCCGGCGACAACGCCCAGTCGCTCTCCATGCACATCGCCCTGCAAACCGATGCCTGGCGCCTGCCGCCGCTGCATGCCGCGAACGTTTTCTGGCCGCACGGCGTGGCGCTGTCGATCGGCGATCTCAATCCGCTGATGTCGCTGATCGCCAAAACCATCTCGCACGGCACCGGCGTGCCCTGGGTGAACCTGATGGGCGTTTGGTATGCCGCCTGTTTCGCGCTGCTGCCGCTCGCCTGCGTCTACGCCGTGCGCGGCTTCGTCGATGCCGCGCTGACGGCATCGACCGGTGCCCCCTTCACCGCTGCCATCGGCGCTGCCGCTCTGGGCGCGATGACGCCCGCGTTGCTGTTCCGTCTCGGCCATATCAATCTCTGCGGCCATTTCATCATCGTGCTGGCCTTGGGCGTGACGTTGCGCCTGCTGGACCGCCCAAGCCGCCGGCTGTGGTGGGCGGCATTCGGCGTCTTGCTGCTGGGCGTGCTCACCCATCCCTACCTGTTCCTGCTCTCGGCCGCGCTGCTCACCGCCCCCGCGCTGGACAACGCGATGCGCGAGCGGGTGTGGCGCACGCGGCGCCCCAACTGGCGGCTGCTCGGCCGCACGGCGCTGGTCATCATCTCCCCGGTGGTGATCCTGACCGCCGCATCCGGCGGGCTCGGCGGGGGTGACAAGGGGTTCGGCACCTACTCGATGAACCTGATGTCGCTGGTCTGGCCCCAGCATTCCGGCCTGTTCGGCGCCGACCTCCCGGTGCTGGACGCCACCGGCGGGCAATACGAAGGCTTCGCCTATCTCGGCGGCGGCGTGTTGCTCACCACGTTCATCTGGCTCTGCCTAAGCCCCTGGCGCCGCGCCGGCGCACGACGCGGCCTGCTGGTCGTGATGGCTCTGCTGTTCCTGCTCGCCCTCGGCAGCCGCATCTTCGCCGGTCCGTTCAAAATTCTCGATCTCGGCCTTACGCCGTGGGAGAGCATCTTCGCCGTCTTCCGCACCAATGGCCGCGCCGTCTGGCCGGTGGCCTACGCCATCATGCTCGCCTCCGTCGCCGGCGTCTCCCGCCTCGGCGCCCGCCGCGCCATCCCTGTTCTCGCCGTGGCGATCGGCCTGCAATGGATCGACATCGGCCCCCTTCGCGCGCAGGCCGTGTCGTATTTCGCCGGCCGGTATAACGGCCCGGACCTTCCCACCCTGCCCGCAGGCGCCACGTTGCTCGGCACCGCCCCGGCCCCTGGCTGCACCGCCCATCCCGGCGCCGTCGCCGTCAACGCGCCGCTTCTGCTGGCCGCCGCCCGGGCCGGATTGAAGCTGGGCGACATGGGCCTCGGCCGCCAACCCAAATGGTTCAACTGCGAGAAATTCCTGTCGAACGATCTCGAGGCCCCGATGCTGCACGGCGAGATCAGGGCTTTCACAGACCCCGCCTACTGGCCCCAGATCCGCGTCGGCGTGTTCGGCCAAACCCAGTGCGCCACCGACCACCAGGTTGTTCTTTGCGCCTCCGGCACAGCCGCCCTGTCCGGCACAGCCTTCCCACAGCCCGGCCCGGACAGCGTGCCCCTTCTGGCCGAAGGTGCTGCGCCGTCCCTTTCTCCCTATCTCGGCTTCGGATGGAAACCAGACGCACAGGGGGTCATCTGGTCCGAAGGCCCCCGCATGTCGCTCCGCCTGCGGCCGTCCACCCCAGCCCCACACGTCTTGCGCCTCACGCTCGATGCGATCGCGTTCAACCAGGGCGGAACGAGGGACCTCACGATCTCGCTGAACGGCGTCCCCGCCATCGGCCCCCCGATCGTCCAAGACCTGCGCGACGGCGTCACCACCACCCTGGACCTTCCCCTTCCACCCGAAGCCCTCGTCCAGGGCGTCGCCTGGATCACGCTGGACGTGAACCGCCCGGTCGACCCGGCCCGTCGCGGTCTCGCCATCCCCGTCACGCGCGCCGCCTTGCGCCTGCGCCAGATCGAGCTGATCGCCCCACCCGCGCCATAAACAAAACTTATTTTTTCGAGCAATTTCATCGCTTTGTTGATCGCTGCGCGATTCAACGTAAAGCGATATTGCTCTACGAAATCTCCTGCCGCAGCTTCTGTCGCATCGCCGCCTCGAATCCCGCGTAATCCTGGCACTGCAGCGCGAACGCGCCGATCCCGCCGATCACGTCGCGCGTGTAGCTCTCCACCAGGTCCGCCTCCTCGTGCAGCACGCACAGACCATTGATCGTCACACCCGCGTCCACCAGCCGATCGCGCACCGGGCCCGGATCGATCCCCTGATTCTGGCGCCCGTCGCCGGCCACGTCGATCACCCGCCGCGTCGCCCGCGCCGGCGCCAGGCGCAGCAATCCCTCGCACACCGAAAGCGCCGCGCCGATCGCCGTCGTCCCCGCCGGTATCACGCGCGGCACGTCCTGCACCTGGGCCGCGAACGCGTCCAGCGCGGCGGGTCCGTCGATCCGCGTCCAGTCGACCAACAGATCCTGGGCATCGGGGGCCGACCACAGCAACAGGCAGCACAGGCTGGCACCGAGCGCCCCGCCGGTCAGGCCCGCCACCACGGCGGGATCGCGCAGGGCCGCGGCGGTGCCGCCCGCGATCAGCCCGAAATTTTCGAATGTCACGCTGGCAGAGCCGTCGAACGCCAGAATGAGCGCCAGATCCACGTCGCCCGTCATGTCTGCCATGCCATACCTCTACACGGTTTGCGACGTCGCCCGCTATGCGCCTAAACCACCGCGATGCGCACATCGAAGCGGAGACCCGGATGATGGCCATTTCCCTCGCAAACCGCCGTTTGAAGATCAGCTCACCCGCAATCGCATCGGCCGCACTGTTGCTCGTGGCCGGCTGCACGCCTGACTTTTCGCCCAACACCTACAACGCCGGCGCCGTGCAACAGGCCAACAAGGTGGAGCAGGGCGTGGTCGTGGGCGTGCGCGATGTCGACGTGAAGGTCAGCGGCAACACCGGCGCCGCCGCGGGCATCGCCGCGGGCGGCATCACCGGCGCCCAGCTCCCCGGCGGCGGCGCCACGCAGGCTTTGGGCGCCGTCGGCGGCGGCCTGCTCGGCGGACTTCTGGGCAGTGGCGTGGAGCGCGCCACCGGCGACACCAAGGCCTACGAATATATCGTCCGCAAACCCAGCAACGAACTCGTCAGTGTCACCCAGACGGACAAGCAGCCCATGGCACTCGGCCAGCGCGTGCTGGTGATCGCGGGCTCCCAGGCGCGCATCGTGCCGGACTACACGACAAAACTTCCCGAACCGCCCGAACCGCCCCGGGCCATCATCGTTCACGAGCTGCCGCCACCGGAGCCGAAACCCACGCCGGTCGACGCTGCGCCCGCGCCTTTCTAAGACCGATAACGACGAATTAACGCCGGCCGCATCGCGCGTTTTGCGAAGGCCCGCGACAGCCGCGCGATAGTCGGGTCATTCGCACGCGGGTGAAACGGCGAGCCGCATTCGCCAGGAGTGTGTCCGTGCCAAACCTCGCCGCCGAGCCGCCAACACGCCTACCTCCTACACGCCTAAGACAATGCGTCATCCTGGTCGGCGGCATGGGCACCCGCCTGGGCAGCCTCACGGCGGACACCCCCAAACCTGTGCTCACCGTCGGCGACCGTCCCTTCCTCGCCTGGCTGCTGCGCGAGCTGCAACGCTACGGGTTCGAGGAGGCGGTGCTGCTCTCCGGCTACCTGTCCGCCACGTTGCGCGCGGCGGTGGACGACATCGCCACCCGGCTGCCACGCCCCATGCGCATCGTCCACGCGGTCGAGCCGGTCCGCGCCGGCACCGGCGGCGCGCTCTTTCACGCCCGCCATCTGCTCGACGAGCGGTTTTTGCTGTGCAACGGCGACAGCCTGCTCGACTGCAACCTCGCCCCCTTCATGGCCGCCCGCGCCGCCGACGCCCCGGAGGTGATCGGCCGCCTGCTCCTGCGACACCTGCCCGACACCTCCCGCTACGGCGTCGTCACCACCCAGGGCGACCGCGTCACCGGCTTTCACGAACGCGCCGACAACCCGGGTGCCGCAGGGCCCGGTGTGGCGGGGCCCGGCACCATCAACGGCGGCATCTACATCTTCGATCGCCGTATTCTCGACCATGTCACCGAGATCTGCTCGCTGGAGCGCGACGTCCTGCCCCGCCTGGCCGAACAAGGCGTGCTGCGCGCCCAGACCGGCCACGGCTATTTCATCGATATCGGCATCCCCGCCGACCTCGAACGCGCCCAGACCGAACTTCCATCCCGTCTGCACCGGCGCGCGCTGTTTCTCGACCGTGACGGGGTGATCAACATCGATCACGGCCATGTCGGCACCGCCGACCGCTTCGAATTCACCCCCACCGCCCGCCAGGCGGTGGCCCTGGCCACCAATGCCGGCTGGCACGTCTTCATCGTCACCAACCAGTCCGGCGTCGCCCGCGGCTACTATACCGAGCAGGACGTCGCCACGCTGCATCATCGCCTGCAGGCCCTGATGATCGAGGCCGGCGGCACGATCGACGATATCCGCTACTGCCCCTTCCACCCCGAGGCCGCGATTGCCGCCTACGCCGCAACAAGTGACTGGCGCAAACCGGCGCCCGGCATGTTGCTGGACCTCATCCGCGCCTGGGAACTCACACCCGGCGCCTGCGTCCTCGTCGGCGACCAGCAGACCGACGTGCAGGCCGCCGTCGCGGCGGGCATGCCCGGACATCTCTTCCCCGGCATAGCCGGTCTTCGTTTTCATGGCGAAGCCGGTCTTCGTATTCATGGCGAAGCCGGTCTTCGTGTTCATGGCGAAGCCGGCCCTCATGTTCCTGCCGGCGACCTCGCAGCTTTCATCGCCCCCCTGCTGCTCCGGCCGCCGCCGTCATGAACGCCTTCTCCGCCCGCCAGAAACGTCCGGACTGGGGAATGTCTCACGCCCCCGCCTGGGTCGGCGAGCTCGACCGGGTGGATGCGGATGGGGTGATCGAAGGCTGGTGCTGGTGCCCGGAACGGCCAGACACGCGCGCCACCGTGGTGATCAAGCTGGACGGTATCCCGGTGGCGTCGGCCCGCTGCGACGCCATGCGCCCCGATCTCGCGGCATCCGGCATGGGCGACGGCGCCTACGGCTTCCTCGTGATCGTTGTGCAGGATTTCGCCGAATACAGGCCGGATGCCTGGATCAGCCTGCATGATTGCGAAACAGGGCGCCTGCTCGGCACGCCCCGCAATCTCGGCTGGCGCGATACGAAGGCCGAGGCAAACCCGCCCGCCGCCGGTCCGCCGCTGATCGAGGGCAATCTCGACGGCGTGTCGTCCGAGGGCGTGGTCGGCGGCTGGTGCTGGCACCCGTTGCAGCCGGGCGTGCCCATCAGCGTGACCGTCGCCATCGATGGCCAGGTGGTCGGCACCACGCGCGCCACGCAGATGCGCCCGGATCTGGCGAAAGCCGGCATCGGCGACGGTGCGCACGGATTCTCGTTCGCCCTTCCGGCGTCGATGCTCGCCACCACCGGCCAGCTTCACGTCTCGGTCGCCGATGCCGCCACCGGCCAAGGTTTCGGCGTGCCATGCGTCGCCCGCCTCGGCCAGCTCGCCGCCACGCAAGACCGTCTGGCCGATCTGGAACACCTCATGCGAAGGCTCGGCGCCGATCTGGCCGCCCTCATCGCCGAAGACATGCTGCACAGATCGCGCTCGCCCTCTATCGACCTGTTCGCCACATTGGGAACCCTGTTCCAGGACATGGCCCGCCAGCACACGCCCCAGGCCGTCCAAAACCTGCCGTCCGATGGCCCCGCCGCGCGGGCGGCCGAAGGCGATCTCGCCCTCGCCGTCCCCACCCATCCCAAGGCCATCGTGGTGGTGCCCGTCGGCGAGGATATCGACGAGCTTCACGCCTGCCTGCGCCACCTGCACGCCCAGGCGACCGACCAGCACGCGGAGATCATCCTGTTCGACGGCGGCGCGGCGTCCGACCCCGGAATACTGCACGCCACAATCCGAAATCTGCGGATCGCCACGGACCCTGACGCCGATCTGCAAGCCTGGCTGACCAGCCTGTCCCGCCCGGGCGTTCCCACCGTCTTCCTCGCGCCCGTGTTGCGTCCCGAGCCATCCTGGCTGGACAGTCTGCTCTCCGCCCACCACGAAAATCCGAACGCCGCCGTCATCGCCGGCCTGGTGATGGGCCAGCAGGACGGCCTTCTGCGCAGTGCCGGGATCGATGCCGCCGCGCACGATGTCGCGCACGAATCCGGCCAGCTCGAGCGGGCGGACAATCCCCTCTACCGCCGCCTGCGCAAGGTCGAGGCCGTCAGCGCCCTGGGCTTTCTCCTCTCCCCCGATGCCATGTCCACCCTGAAGGAGGTCGCCCACCGCGCGCGACCAACCGGTCTGGCGGAAGCAGCGCTCGACCTGTGCCTGCGCCTGCGCGCGTGCGGGCGGGACATCCTCATCCAGCCGGCCGCGATCGCCCGCTGCGCCGACGGCGCCGATCTCGGCCAACACATCGCCGAGGCCGGACGATGCGATGCCGCGCTTGATGCCGCCTGGCAGACCCGACCGCGACTGGCCCCGCCGGCCGGGCAGATCCTGCTCATCGGCGATCAGCTTCCGGCCGCCGCGGACGCACATCTGGCGCTGTCGCTTCATCAGGCCGGGTGTGTCGTCACCTGCGCCGCCACCTCGGCCACAACGCCCGCCGGCCGCGGCGCGTGGCTGGAGCAACACGGAATCGCCGTGGCGGGCGCTCAGGAATTGGGCTCGATCAGCGCGTTGCTGCTGGGGCAGGCCAACCTGTTCGACATCATCGCGTTCACCTCCGCCCAACCGTCACCAACCTTGGTCGAGCGCACCCGCCTCCTGGCACCGCAGGCGCGCCTGGTCGAGCTGTCCCGCCTTGGACGATTGGCGGCGCCCAGCGACCTGAGCGCCTTGGAGGCCATTTTCTGGCGATGCGTGAGTTAGAGCGTGATGATTTTGAGTAGAAGCAAAATCATCACGCTCTACTCTTGTTTGATCGATCATGTTTATGCGTTCGGGTTAATCAACCCAAACGCATCATAATCTAAAAGAGGATTGGGAAAATCCGACATCTATGGCTTGGTGAGACGGTGGCCCAAGACAAGCCCGCTGGCAGATGGATATGGTTCTCGCACGGCGCGCGGTGAGGAGCGCTCAGGCATGCATGGGAGTGTTTCCGGTGGGCAGAGCACCTCCCTCGTCGAGGACCGCGAATGGACTGTCGTTCTGGACCACGTGTGCCCGTCGTCCATGCGGATGTGAGCGATGCGCGTGATCGCATGAGCGGTGGGCGGGCACGGGTGCCTGGCGGCGCGGGGCTTCGCAGGCTGGCGCTGATCATCGGCGTTCCGCTGGTGTTTCTGCTGATCGGCGGATGGCAGCTGGGGCGCAGCTGGGACGACGCGCGGCTCTATGATCGCGAAGCCGCGTCGCTCGCCGCGACGATCGCGCGGCTGGAGGCGCCTGACATGCAGGACCGTATCGTCGTCATCCCGGGGCTGTCCGAACGATATCGCGCGCCCGCGGCTGCCGCGCGGTTGCGCAAGGGCCTGTCGACGCTCGAGACCGACGCCCTGGTGGCACGCTTGCGCCAGGGGCTGGCGGGCACCGCCATCGGCGGCGCCGCGCTGGTTCTGCTCGCCGGCTGGTGTGGGTTGCTGATCGCCGCACACGGCGCGCGACGCAGCCGATTGTCGCGCGATGCGATGGTGGCGGCCTTCACCCGCGCCCGGCGCCTGGTGCCGGTCCTGATGGGCGCCCAGGTGGCGGGGCTGGCGTTGGCCGTGTTCACCGTGGTGCTTTTCGAGGCAGCCGGCGCCTGGTATCTGGGCCGCCTCGACACAGGCGCCCTCAAGCTGATCGCCGCGGCGGTGGGGCTGGCCGGGTTTGCGCTTTATCTCGCCTGGCTGACGGTGCGCGACCTTGCCGCCGCGCTGGCCGCCTTCACGCCAGGCCCGATGCCGGTCTTCGGCCGTGTGGTCACGATGGCCGAGGCTCCGGGGCTATGGGGCTTCATCGATGCGCTCGCGGATCTGCAAGGTGCCTTGCGGCCCGATCATGTGGTGGTGGGCCTGGATGACGGGTTCTTCGTGACCTCGTCCGTCATTGCGCTCGGCGCTGACGAGACACGGCTGGAAGGCCGGACGCTGTATCTGCCGGCACCCTGCCTCGCCTTGCTGGATCGCGATGAAACCGCCGCCGTGATCGCACACGAGCTGGCACATTTCTCCGGCGACGACACCGCCTACACGCAGCTTTTCGTGCCGGTGTACGCGGCCCTCGGGCGCAGCCTGTCGGCGGTGGGGCATGGCGCGGGCCCCGCTGCCGCCCGCGTGTTGCTGTGGCCCGCCGAAAGCCTGGGCCTGCACGTGATGTCGGTGTTCGATGCGGCGGTCAATCACTGGAGCCGGCTGCGCGAACTCGCGGCCGATCAGGCCAGTGCCGTGCCGGCCGGGCCCATCGCGGCCGCATCGGCGCTGATCCGTACGGGCCTGATTGCCGACGTCGCGCACGAAACGCTGCACGAGACGTTGCACGAGACGCTGCACGCGGCGATCCGCACGCCGCTGACGGCACCGCCCGACCTCGTGGCCGCCATCGTGCACGAGGCCCACACGGCGGGGATCGGCGATCCCCGCGGGCCGCTTGCCGCCACGCAGCCGCACCCCACGGACAGCCATCCCGCGAACATGGTCCGCATCGCGGCGCTCGGCCTTGTCGTCGATGATTGTCTTCTCGCCCGGGCCGGCCGTCCCGCCGCGATGGCGGACCGGTATCCGGCGGATCTGTTCGCCGACTGGCCGCGCCTGTGCGCCGCCATCACCGCCGACACACTGGGCGTGGCGGCGCTGGAGGACGCGCGATACGAGGCCGATCTGCAGATCCACGCGCAGTTGCCGGCAGACGCCCCCACCGAAATCTATCAGACGACAAAACGACCCGTCATCGTGAGAGGTGTGATCGGCGCCGTCCTGCTCGTGGCGTTCGCCGGTCTGACCTATATCCTGCTGACCTCCGGCACGGTGGTATCCGATGACCGGCCGATGCTGTTGCTGGTCGATGCGGGTCTGCTGGCCGGGGCGACGCTCGCCGCCATCCTCGCCCGGGGCAGGTGGCGCGCCGGCGGCACGCCGCTGCTCACCTTGTCGCCCGGCGCATTCGCCTGCCGCGACCTCGACCGCCCGATCCCATGGCAGGACATCGCCGAGATCCAGGTTCTCACCAACGAGGCGCACACCGTCATCAAGCTGATGCCGGATGCGCCTTTGCCGCGGCGGATCCGGGGATGGCGCGCACGTGTCAGCGCGAGGCGCCGCAGCGTGACGATCCTGAGCGTGGCGCCACGCGGCATGCCGTTGCAGGGTTATTACGATCTGTTGAACGCCTACCTCGCCGCCGCCTACGCACGGGATGCTCTGGCCGCCCGTCACGCCCCGGCCGACCCTTCCTTGGCATCGTGATCGATGAGATCATGATGCGTTTGGGTTGAGCAACCCGAACGCATAAACATGATCGATCAAACAAGAGTAGAGCGTGATGCGTTTGGGTTGCTCAACCCAAGCGCATAAACATGATCTATAAAACAACAAGTTAGAGCCTGATATTTTGTCTACTCAAAATCATCAGGCTCTAGGCTTCCTTCGCCACGAACCTTCGATACACCGCGCCAAGGCCGATAAGGGTGAGGCCAAGCCCTAGGAACGACAGCACGCGCCACAGTCCGACAAGGCCGGACATGTCGACCAGAAAGACCTTGGCACCGGCCAGGCCGACGATTGCCAGGGCCGCCAGTCGCAAGGGTTTGCTGGCCTTCGCCACGCCGATCGCCATCAGCACCAGGCCGTAGCCCAACCAGGCGCCGGACCATGCCCAGAGCTCGCCATCCTCCACGCCCGATTGGTCCAGCGACATCGCGCCGGGATGATAGACGATACGCACTTCAAGGGTGATCCAGGCGAACACCGCAATGAGCGCGTAGGCCCAGGCGATGGGGCGCAGTTTCGCCGGAAAGCCACGGCGGCGCAGAGCCAGCCCTGCCAGCAGCGCCGGGCACGCATAGGCGATCAGCAACGCGTTGGCGATGGGGTGGGTGCCGACCGTGATCGAGGGGATGAAGGCGGGATTGCCGAGAATGAGCAGAATGCCGCCGATCATCGCGAGCAGGCCCTGGATGCGCCAGGCCCAGCCGAGCATGGGTCGGCCGGTGCGTTCCTCAAGGCGCAGCGAAACGAAGGCGAGAAGGGCCAGTGCCGCCACCTGCAAGGCCAGTTCGCGAAACCCGGTATCGGCCGATGCGGGTTCGCCGCCGGTTGCCCAATGCCGGATTTCCAGCATGGCCAGGGCCGAGGCGAAGGCCACGCCGCCGAGTTCCAGCACCGCCACGAGCAGATCGTCCCGGCGCCGTTTCAACACCCAGGCGGTGACGGCGAAGGCCACGGCGGAGACGGCATAGACAGGGAGCAGATCGTTCAGCACCGGCGTCTCGCCCCGGGCGTAGGTCAGCACGTTCGGGTTGACGAGCAGCCGGATGAGCACCATCGCGGCGGCGGCCATGGCAACCCGGCGCAGCGCCACGAGATCGGCCCGTGCCTCGATCCAGGCCAACGCCGGCAGGAACAGGGCGAAGGCCAGCGTCAGCCACTGGTTCGTCAGCAACATCGCGCAGCCCAGCGCCAGGGCGGCGGTGGCGCCGGCGGCGTGAACCCCGGCACGTCGGCGGCCGCTCTGTCGGGCGTCCCGCGCCGCACGCGTGGCCGCGACCGTGCCGGCCATGGCCAAAGCGAGGGCTGCCGCGGCCCACAGAAGATCGGGCTGGAAATTGCGGACGCGCACGTAGAGCACCGCCAGGGCCACGACCGGAATCGCCGCCGCCTGTCCGCTCCACCCCAATGGCCGCGGTGCCCGGCGTTCCCACCACAACCCCGCCGCCGCGAAGATGGCGGCGACCAGGGCGGCGGTTTCGAGCAACGGCTGAAGCACGTCCGGCGCCCACGCCCCGGGCAGGATCGCGGTGGCGATGCTGTCGCCGATCTCCGTGCCGGTGGGCCGCCAATCCGGCAGGCCCCAGCCCAGGATCAGAAGCAAGAACAGCGTCGCCGCCAGCCAGGGTAGCCTGTCGAGCCGGGGCTCCAATCCGGCTTTGCCGATCGTGAGCGGCACGAGCAGCAAAACGGCGGCGCGGGTGGCAAAGCCCGGTTCAGCCCAGGCCAGCAGCAAACCGGCGGTGCCGAGGGCCGCGATTGGCACCCAGGCCAGTCGCACGCCGAGCGGATGCTCCAGTGCGGCGGATGGCAGCAGGGCAAGGTTCAGCAGCGCCGCGGCCGGCACGAAGAAGGCCGCCGCCCACAGATCCACCCCGCCGGCGGCGATCGTTGCCAGCAGAACCCAGGCCGCGCCCGCCGCTATCGTGGCCCATCCCAGCCATGTCCAGGCGGTGAACCTGACCAAGGCGAGCGAACCGGCCGTCAGGCACAGCAGGTAGGCGAACAACCCCGGCAGGTAGGGATCATCGGTCTGCATGAGAAGCGGCGTGATGAAGCCGCCGACGACACCCATCGCGGCCACAAGCGGGCCGTGACGCAACGAGAGCACGAGACCGGCCACAGACGCCGCCGCCATCAGCGCGAACCCCACGAGCGGCGGCACCAACGCATAAAGCGCGCCGGCCATGTAGGCCGCCCCCAGCAGGAAGCCCACAGCCCCGGCCGCCAGGGCCTGCGGTGCGTAATCGGCCAGATCCGACACATGCCGCGCGCGCCGCTTCAGCCATTCCGCCGCAGCCGTCAGCGCGGCGGCCAGCAGCACCATGCCGATGCAGCGCACGCCCGGGCCAAGCAGACCCTCATCCGAGGCGTAACGCACCAGGAAGACGCCGGACATCAGCAACGCCGCCGCGCCGAGCCACACGCCCCATTTCGCCGTCAGCAATTCCTCGACGTCGCGCCTGGCCTTGCCCGGCGGCGGGGTGGCGGGTGCGGATTGCAAGGCGTGGTGCGTGACGGGGTCTGGCGTGAACGGGGGCATGACCGGCGGAGACATGACCGGCGGAGACGGGGCCACCGCCATAGGGGCCACCGCCATAGGGGCCACCGCCATAGGGGCCACAGGGACTGGGACGGCAATCGGCGCCTCGTCCGCCGCGGCGCGCGGCATTGCGGTGAGAAGCTGCTGGACGGTGGCTCGCAGCCGCACCGCCTCGGCCAATGCGCTCCGGGCCTTGAAGAAGCCCACGATACCAAGGATCCAGCCGGCTGCGGCGAGCATCAGAACGAACAGCAAGGGCGCGACAAGTTCGTCCATAGGCCCGCAGATCAACAGCCATTGGCCATGCTGTCCATCCTTGTCTTGAGGGCGGAGCATGTCGGCCGTTGATTCCGTGGTCAACGATCTCAAGGGCCGGATATAACTCCCGTTCTGAACAGGCGGCCCCACACGCCTTGCTTATACGCGCCGGCCTCTGAATAAGCCGCGGGGAGCCCGGCGCCGAGCGTGACTTGCAATTGCGCATGTTCGGCGCTGGATGGGGGTTGCTTTCACGAGGCGCATCAGCAGGATCGGGTTTCAGTGGAGTTTGGACATGCCATTCTATGACAACGGCGAGACCCGCATTCGGTACGAGGACGTGGGCGCGGGGTTTCCGTTGCTGCTCGTGCCCGGTGGGGGGCTGAACTCGCGCGTCGACAACTGGCCGAATGCGGTGTTCGACGCGATGGCGTTGTTCAAGGATGAGTTCCGCTGCATCACGATGGATCAGCGCAACGCCAATGGCGGGCATTCCAGCGGTCCCATTCCGGACGACGCGCCTTGGGAGGCATTCGCCGACGATCAGCTGGGGCTGATGGATCATCTGGGCATCGATCGGTTTTTGTTCATGGGCTACTGCATCGGCGGATGCTTCGCGCTCAAGCTGATGGAGCGCGCGCCGGGGCGCGTTGTGGCCGGCGTGCTGGTGCAGACGGTGGGGCATAACCCCGCGCATCCGGATTACATGTTCGACGCCGGGCAGAATGTGTGGGCGCCGGCCTTGCTGGCGCGGCGGCCCGATCTTTCGATGGCGCAGGTGGAGCGTTATCTTCACGCGCTCTACCGGGCGCGGCCGGAATTCGTCTACAGCGTGACGGAGGCGTTTGCGCGGGACTGCCAAACACCGATCCTGGTGCTGCCGGATGCCACGCCCGCGCATCCCATCGAAGCGTCCGTGGCGGTGGCGTCGTTGTGTCCGAAGGCGGAGATCACGGTGTTTCCGTGGAGCGCGCCCGAGGGTCTGAAGATGCGAACCATCGACCGGGTGCGGGCGTTTCTGCGGACGCATCGGCTTGGTGCCTGAGGGGGCTTGGTGCCTGAGGGGCCTTATTCGGATACCCGCCGCGCAGCCGTGGCGTGGGAGCCGGCGGTGGGAGTGACATGAAGATCCTGGTGATCGAGGACGATCGGGCGACGGCGGATTACATCGCCCGTGGTCTGGCGGAGGAGGGCCATGCCACCGAGGTGGCGCGGACCGGCAAGGACGGGTTGTTCCTGGCGATGTCGGAAAGTTTCGACGTGATCGTGACCGATCGGATGCTGCCGCCGCCGGATGGGCTGGCGATCGTGCGGACCTTGCGGGCGTCGGCGATCTCGACGCCGGTGCTGATGCTGACGGCGTTGGGCGACGTGGAGCGGCGGGTGGAGGGGCTGGACGCGGGGGCGGACGATTACCTGGGCAAGCCCTTCGCGTTTTCGGAACTGCATGCCCGTCTGCGGGCGTTGGCGCGCCGGCCGGCAGGGGCTGAGAATGCCGAGAGCGAACTGGTGGTGGGCGGTCTGCGGATGAACCTGCTGCGCCGGACGGTGACGCTGGCGGGTGTTGCGATCGAGCTGCTGCCGACGGAATGGCGGCTGTTGGAATACATGATGCGCCATCCCGGCGAGGTGCTGACGCGCACGATGTTGCTCGAGCGGGTCTGGGACTTTGCGTTCGACCCCACGACGAACGTGGTGGACGTGCATGTGAGCCGGCTGCGGCGGAAGCTGGAGGGGCCGGACGGGCCGGCGTTGATCCGCACCGTTCGTGGCGCCGGCTACGTGCTCGATGTTCGCCCCGGCTGACACGGGAATGCGCTGGCTGAACAGTTTCGCGCTGCGCATGGCGGTGGCGGTGGCGGGTTCGGCGCTGCTGCTGTCGTTGGTGGGAGCGGGCTGGGGGTGGCTGCGGGCCGACACGGCGTTGCGCCAGGAGCTGGATCTGGTGCTGGCGGGCGAGGCGGAGGGGCTGATCCGCGATTACGAGGCGTTGGGGCCAGGCGTGTTGCTGGAGGCGGCGCGTGCCTCGGCCCGGCGAGAGGCGTTGCTGCTGGTGCTGGTGCAGACCGCGGACGGGCAGGCCCTGGCGGGCAGCATCACGGGGGCGCCAGCCTCGTTGCGGGGCTTCGTCACGTTGCGCAGCCCGGGCCGGCCGAGCCTGCGGGCCCTGGGCGCGATGTTGCCGGGCGGTGTGAACCTGGTGGTGGCGGCCAGTCTGTCGGCGGCGGAGGATGCGGCGCGGGCGCTGGCCTGGACACCGCTGGTGGCGGCGATCGGCGCGGGCGGTGTGGCGCTGCTGCTGGCGTTCTTCGCGGCGCGGGCGCTGGAGCGCAGGCTGGCGTCGGTCTCGGGGATGTCGGCCGAGGTGGCGCAGGGCGATCTGTCGCGCCGGCTGCCGGTGACGGGGCGCGGCGATGAGTTCGACCGGCTGGTTGTGACGGTGAATTTCATGCTGGACCGGCTGCAGGCGCTGGTGCTGGCGCAGCGGCAGGTGACCGACGATATCGCGCATGATCTGCGCGGGCCGTTGCAGCGGCTGCGCCAGATGCTGGAGGCGGCGGAGCGGGGCGGTGGGCGTGTGGATCTTCCGGCGGCGATCGCCGAGTTGGATGCGGTGCTCGACACCTTCGCGGCGTTGCTGCGCATTGCGCGCGCAGAAGCGGGACCGGGGGCGGGACTGGGGGCGGGACTGGGGGCGGGAGAAGGAGCGCGCGCGGAATTCGACCTGTCGGCGATGGTGCGTGCGGTGGCGGACGCCTATGCGCCGGTGGCGGAGGAGGCGGGGCGGGGCTTTGGCCTGGATGTGGCGCCGGGGGTGATGTTTCGCGGCGATCTTGCGCTGTTGCAACGTATTATGGGCAATCTGCTCGACAACGCGCTGACGCATGGGGCGGGCGATATTTCCGTTGTGCTGGCGGCGGGGCCGGTGCTGACGGTGGCCGATGCGGGGCCGGGGGTGGCGGCGGCGGAGCGCGATCTGGTGCTGCGGCGGTTCGGGCGGCTGGATCGGAGCCGGAGCACGCCGGGGACCGGGCTGGGCCTGGCGCTTGTGAAGGCGGCGGCGGAGGCGCATGGCGGCCGCGTGGTGCTGGGGCCGTGGTTGGCGGATGGGCGCGGGCTTGCGGTGCGTGTGGAACTTTTCAGGAACACATCCTGACGCAATCGTCATGGTGGCACCGCGGATGCCTCCATCGTTCGGGGCGCAGAGAGGGGGCACGCCATTCGTGGGCGGTTCAATTCCTCGAGGTATCCCTCATGCCGAAGTTCACATCTCGCTTTCGTCGCCCGGCCTTTGCCGCGGTTCTGCTGGCCGCCACCGCCGTGGCGGGACTGGGTGCCTGGCAGGTGGTGCCTGCCTTTGCCCAAGGCACCGCCGCGTCTGCTCCATCCGGCGAGCATACGGCGCCGATCGATACCGCGCGGCCCGCGGCGCAGGCGCTGCCGGGGTTCGCCGATCTGGTGGAGCGTGTGAGCCCGGCCGTGGTGACAATCAGCACGACGTTGCGCCAGCAGGAGGCGGACCAGGCTTCGCCGTTTCCGCCGAATTCGCCGCAGGACCGGATGTTCGGGCAGTTCTTCGGCGGGCATGGCCAGGGTCGGGGCCAGGGTCAGGATCGGGCTGAGGGTCGGGGTCAGCAGGGGGCGCAGGCGCCTGGGCAGGTGGTGCATGCCTTGGGCTCCGGCTTCATCATCGACGATTCAGGCCGGATCGTGACCAACAATCATGTGGTGCAGGATGCGACCGACATTCAGGTGACGTTGGCCGATGGGCGCAAGCTTGCGGCCAAGGTGGTGGGCGTGGATCCGAAGACCGATCTGGCGGTGTTGCAGGTGACGTCTGCCACGAAGCTGCCGCATCTGGCGCTGGGTGATTCAAACGCGGCGCGTGTGGGCGACTGGGTGGTGGCGGTGGGCAATCCGTTCGGACTGGGCGGCACGGTGACCGCGGGGATTTTGTCGGCGCGGGGCCGTGAGATCGGCCAGGGGCCGTATGACGACTTCTTGCAGATCGACGCGCCCATCAACCGGGGCAATTCCGGCGGTCCGCTGTTCGCGCAGGACGGGACGGTGATCGGGGTGAACACCGCGATCTACTCGCCTTCCGGCGGCAGCGTGGGGATCGGGTTCGCGATACCGGCCAGCGTGGTGAAGCAGGTGGTGGGGCAGTTGCAGGCCAACGGCCACGTGGAGCGCGGCTGGCTGGGCGTGAGCACGCAGAGCGTGACGCCGCCGATGGCGCGGGCGTTGCACCTGACGTCGCCGGCCGGCGCGATGGTGGCCGAGGTGCAGAACGACAGCCCGGCGAAGCTCGCCGGGATCGAGGCCGGTGACGTGATCGTCAAGGTGGGGTCTCAGGATATCAAGACTCCGCGAGAGCTGGCGCGGATTGTGGCGGACACGCGGGCCGGCACGGAGCAGCCGGTGGTGGTGCATCGTGACGGGGCGGACAAGACGTTGTCGGTGAAGGTGACGGCGGTGCCGGATCCGGCTGGCACGCGCCAGGCGGAGGTGGCGAAGGGGCCGCAGCTGGGGTTGGCGCTGGCACCGCTCGACGATCAGGCGCGCCAGGAGCTGGGTCTTCCGGCGGGGCAGAAGGGTGTGGTGATCGCGCAGGTGCAGCCGGACAGCCCGGCGGCCAATGCGGGGCTGCGGGATGGGGACGTGCTGGAGATGGTTGGCAACCAAGCGGTGAGCACGCCTGAGCAGGCGGTTCGGGCGTTGCGGGCTGGGACCCGTGCGCCGGGCAGTGCGGTGGCGTTGCGGGTGATGCGCGACGGGCACCAGGCCTTCGTGGCGCTAAGCCAAACGGATGCAAACGCCGGCTGAAGACGTTAGGTGTGTGGTGTGGCCATTTCCACACCACGCTAACCTATTGTCATATCGATCGTGTTGATGCGTTTGGGCAAAACAACCCGAACGCATCATGATCTAACGGATAAAGTCTTTTTGCTTCTTTTTCTTCAGAAAAAGAAGGTTCTTTCTACCGCTCAATGAGCCCAACGCAGAACCAGAGGGTTCAGCGCCGTCGCGATCTCGATCAGGCCGGCGCGGGTGGCGGGGTGCAGGGGCATCAGCGGGTGGCGCACGGTGTCGTGGCGGATGATGCCGCCTTCCTGCATCAGTGCCTTGGCCGCGAGCAGGCCGCATTGGCGGTTTTCGTAGTTGATCAGCGGGAGCCAGCGCTGGTAGGCGGCCATCGCCTCGGCGCGGTTGCCTGCGAAGAAGGGGTCGGTGATCTGCCGGATACCGTCCGGGAAGCCGCCGCCTGTCATGCTGCCGGTGGCGCCGGCGTCGAGATCGGCCATGAGTGTGATGGCTTCCTCGCCGTCCCACGGGCCCACCACGGCGCTGCCGCCTTCGGCGATGAGGGCGCGGAGCTTGGCGGCGGCCTGGGGTGTTTCGATCTTGAAATACGAGACGTGTTCGATCTCGCGGGCCATGCGGGCGAGGAGGCCGGCGGGAAGGGGCGTGCCGGAGACCGGGGCGTCCTGGATCATGATGGGGATGCTCACGGCGTTCGACACATGCTGGAAGAAATCGAAGATGGCGGGCTCGGGCACGCGGATGGTGGCGCCGTGATAGGGCGGCATGACCATGACCATGCTGGCGCCGGCGGCCTGGGCGGCGCGGCTGCGGGCGGCGCAGACGGCGGAGCCGAAATGGGTGGTGGTGACGATGACGGGCACGCGGCCGGCGACGTGGTCGAGCACCGCGCTTTGGACGCGGTCACGCTCGAGGTCGGTGAGGACGAACTGCTCGCTGAAATTGGCCAGGATGCACAGGCCCTGCGATCCGGCGTCGATCATGAAATCGACCGCCCGGCACTGGCCTTGCAGGTCGAGCTCGCCGTGGTCGTCGAACACGGTGGGGACGACGGGGAAGACGCCTTTGTAGATCATGTGTGCGTTCCTCAGATTATGGATCGCACGAAAGCACGTTCGCGCCGCGTCGTCACGACCGGCTAGTTAGTTTGGGTAACATTTCGATTGCATTCAGCCAGTGGATATGGTGTTCACTGGCGGGTGGAAAGTCTGAACCCCTCCTCCCCGTTTTCCGATCTGATCCTGGTGCTTCGCGGTGTGCGGGGCGCTTTGGGGGGATGGTGTGGCCGTGGGCTGTTGGGGCATGCGCTGGGGCTGATCTTGTATGATCGGCTGGCGGGCGTTTGTTTGCGCATGGAGCGCCTGATGGGGCGATTTCAGGCGGGACGGTCTTGGCGGTCGTCGGCGAGAATGGCTGGGTGTGTCGCGTCTGGTCCGCCGCTGATCTTGCCTGTGCGAATCTTACCTGTGCGAATCTGGCCTGTGCGAATCTTGCCTGTGCGAATCTGGCCGGGTCGGTTTGCGTGGCTGGTGCGTTTGGCCGGGTGGCAGGCGGCGGGTTATGGGTTGCAGCTTCGGGCGGTTCTCGAGCAGCCTGAGATGATCGCGTTGCTGGAGGCGTGTCCGCAGGCGGGGCGGATGTTGCGGCCGATGTGCCGGATGCTGGCGGTTGAGACGTCGCTGTTGCGACTTCCGGTGATTGTGAAGGTGGTTCGGGCCGCGGTGGCGGTGCCCGTTGCGAAGCGGGTTCGCCCGGTGTTGGAGCCGTTTCGGATTCCGTTGCCGCGGGGCGTTCTGGCCGCGGCGAGACGCCAGGGCTATGGGCGGGATCGTGTTTTGAAGGACTAAGGCGCTCGGGAGAGCTGCGCCCATGATGTTCCGGTTAGTTAACTATTCAAGCCAGAAAGATCGAATTAGTGTATTGAATAGAATGAAGTTTTTTGGTTCTTTTGTTCACAAAAGAACATCTTATCGCTCTCTTGACCAGGAATGACAAAACAACATGGCACCACTCTATGACGTGATCGTGGTCGGCGCCGGGTCGGCCGGGGCGCCTTTGGCGGCGCGGTTGTCGGAGGATCCGGCGTGTCGGGTTCTGTTGTTGGAGGCGGGTCGGGACTGGCGTTCGGCCGACGCGCCGGCGGCGTTGCGCAGTGCGAACATCGTTCCGTTCATGCATGACCCTGTGCACCAGGCGCAGTGGCAGTGGCCGGGGTTGATGACGCGTCGGACGTCGGTTCAGGCGCCGCGATTTTATTGGCGTGGCAAGGCGATGGGGGGGTCATCGGTGGTGAATGCGCAGATTGCCATACGGGGTGTTCCGGCGGCGTTCGATGCCTGGGCGGAGGCGGGGTGCGAGGGGTGGTCGTGGGCCAGCGTGATGCCGGTGTTCGATGCCATCGAGGACGATGCCGACAGTGGCACGGTTGTGGGCATTCGTAAGGGCGGGCCGTTGCCGGTGCATCGGGTGCCGGTGGACGCGTGGGGCGCGGTGGATCTGGCGTTGCGCGATGCGGCTTTGGGGGCCGGGTATGCGTGGAAGCCGGATTTGAACGCGCCGGTGGGGGAGGGGGTTTCGTGCAACCCGATCAACTCCCGCCACGGTTTGAGGGTGACGACGAATGACGGGTATCTGGAGCCGGCGCGGGGGCGGGCGAACCTGACCATACGGGGGGGCGCGCTGGTGGATCGGGTGGTGTTCGAGGGGCGGCGGGCGCGCGCGGTTCGGGTTCGGTTCGAGGGGGAAGATGCGTGGGAGGAGATTGCGGCGGCGGAGATTGTGTTGTGTGCGGGGGCCATTCACAGCCCGTGCATTCTGATGCGCTCGGGCATCGGCGCGGCGGCGGATCTGGGGGCGCTGGGGATCGATGTGGTGCGGGACGCGCCTGATGTGGGGCGGCATTTCATGGATCATCCCATCGTGCGTGCGACCCTTGCGTTGCGGCCGGAGCATGCGTGCGAAGGGGTGGATGCGCGGCATACCAATTGCTGCGTGACCTATAGCAGCGGGCTCGGTGGTGGCGGGGAGCGTGATATGATCATGATCGCTTACAATCACCGGGGTTTGGGCGTGGACGGCGCGCCCAAGGCGGAGGGGGCGATCGGGGTGGCGCTTTACGATGCATACTCGCGCGGGGATGTGCGTTTGGTGTCGGCCGATCCGCAGGCGCAGCCGGTGGTGGAGGAGAATATGCTGGCCGATCCGCGCGATCGGCTACGGTTGCGCGACGGGGTGAGGCGGTTGGCTGCGTTGGTGACGCTGCCTGCAATTTCTCGGATTGCGGAGCGGGTGACGTTCGGTGATACCGCGCTTTCGATGGAGGATGCGGCGGCGTTGGCGGATGACGCGCTGGATGCGTTGATGCTGGAGCAGGCGGCGGATATTCAGCACGCGGCCGGGACGTGCCGGATGACGGCGCATGAGGATCCGCGCGGTGTGGTGGACCCGGATCTGCGGGTGCGCGGGGTGGATGGGTTGCGGGTGGCGGATGCCTCGATCATGCCGACGGATTGCCGCGCCAATCTGCATTTTACGTGCGTGATGATCGGCGAGATGTTGGCGCGGCGGATGCGGGCCGTTGTGATCTAGGTTGCGCGGATGCGGGGGGCGACCTGGGTTCCGAGCAGTTCGATGGAGCGTTTCATGGCGGCGATTTCTGATGCGGCCGAGCTCATCTGGAACGTGATGCGCGAGAGACCGCCGAGTGTTTCGCTGGCGTGGCGCATCTTGCGGGCGACGGTTTCGGGGTCGCCGATGAGGAAGGCGCCGCCGGGGCCGGCCATGGCATCGAACTGCTGGCGGGTGACGGAGGACCAGCCGCGTTCACGGCCGATTTCGGTGAACATGTGGGCCCAGCCTGGAGAGAAGCTGTTGCGGGCGGCATTGTCGGTGTCGGCCACGAAGCCCATGGCGTGGATGCCGACGCGCAGTTGCTCCGGGGCGTGCCCGGCTTTCTGACCGGCCTGGCGGTAGAGGTGGACCAGGGGACGGAAGCGTTCGAAGGTGCCGCCGATGATGGCGATCATGAGGGGCAGGCCGAGTGTGCCGGCGCGGGCGAAGGATGCGGGGGAATGTCGAGGCCCGTGGGGTCGGCGATTTCAACCTCGTCGAGCAGGTCGGCGATGCGGTCGGTGGGCGAGGGGGTGGCGCCGGTGGTGGGGTGTGGGAGGATGGCGGCAAAGCTGTCGATGCCGATTACCATGTGGCTATGCCTGTTCTTCGGATTGGTTGTCGGGATCCTCGGGCGGGCGGGTTCGGGATCGGACCCTGGCGGATTCGGCATCGGTGAGGATTCCGATGGAGACGGCGTAGCGGGATTTTGGGTGGTCGCCGGGAAGATTGGCGGCATCGAGTGCGGCGATGACCGTGGGGTCTGAGGTGAGAACGCCGCATTTTTGGGAGAGGTGGTTTTGGGCCAGTGCGGTGCGCATCTGCAGGTCGAGGCCACGCTTGTAGCGGTAGAGGGCGACGTCTTTGCCGGCGACGATGGCCTTCAGCGCAGCCTCGCCGGCGCGGCCGTGGAAGGTGACGATGCGGCCGTCGATTCCGGGGGGCATGCCGCCTTCCGGCTTGGGGGTGCCGGCCACGATCTGCGTCATCCAGCGGACGATACGGGTCTGCGCCTTTTGCGGGAGATCGGCGGCCAGCGTGGTGGGTTTGGATTTTGCCATGGCCGGTTTTAGGCGCGATTGCGGTGCGGGACAAAGCACGGGTGATGGGCGTGGTTTGACCCCGGTGGCGCGTGGTGCACGATGCCGGCGCATGGGTGTGGGGGCGAGATGAGCGAGCCGGATTTGACCTGGGGATTTCTGGGTGCTTCGCGTATCGGGCGGGGGGCGCTGGCGCCGGCGGTGCTGGCGGCGGGGCATCGGCTTCATGCGGTGGGGGCGCGGGATCTAGGGCGGGCCGAGGCGTTTGCGGCCGATTTCGGGATGGCTCGTGCCTATGGGGATTATCGGGCGCTGGTGGAGGACCCGGTGATCGATGCGGTGTATGTGGCGCTGCCGAACGATCTGCATTTGCCCTGGACCTTGGCGGCACTTGCGGCTGGCAAGCATGTGTTGTGCGAGAAGCCGCTGGCGCTGACGGCGGATGAGGTGGCGCAGATGCAGGTGGCCGAAGCCGCAAGTGGCCGGCGTGTGATGGAGGCGTTCTGCCATCGCTTTCATCCGCAGTTCGATGTTGCTCGATCCTGGCTGGAACAAGGTGCGATCGGTGATCTGCTCTGTGCGCAGACGCATTTCGTCGGCGGCATCAACGACCCCGCCAATTTCCGCTGGCAGGCGCAGCTGGGCGGTGGGGCGCTGTATGATTTGGGGTGCTACGGTGTGAGCATGCTGCGGGGGTTGCTGGGCGCGGAGCCGGTTGCGGTGGCGGGGACACGGGTGAACAGGGGCGATGTGGATGCCCGGTTCGCGGCCATGCTGGATTTCGATGGAGGGGTGAGTGCGCAGGTGTTCTGCGCGTTCGACGGGGCGCGTCAGCAGGGGATGGAGTTGATCGGCACCGCCGGAAGCATGCGGTTCGATTGGCCATTTTCCACGAAGAATCGTGAAACGGTGCTGACCTGCGGCGAAAGAGTCGAGCGGTTTGCGCCGGGCGATCCGTATGTGGCGATGGTGCGCAACTTCGCCGGCGCTTGCGCGGGTGACGCGGAGATGTTGTTCGGGCTGGACGACTCGTGGGCGCAGGCGATGGTGTTGGATCGGCTGTTTGCAGCGGTAGCGTAAGAAGTTCTTTTGTGAACAAAAGAACCAAAAAACTTCATTCCCTGTAATCCGTTGCTTATGATTGAAAGTCTTTTTGCTTCTTTTTCTTCAGAAAAAGAAGATTCTTTTCACTGTAGGCTTATGTGTCGCTGACCGATCGCCACGCCGGTGGTGGCATCGAACACGTGCAGCTCGGCGGGATCGAGCGCGCAGGCGATGCGCTCGCCCGGCTTGGGAAAAAGCCGGCCCATCAGCCGCAACTGCAGGTCCTGGCCGCCGACGCTGACGATCAGCTGCGATTCGGCGCCCATCGGTTCCACCACGCGCACCTCCGCCGTGAAGCGATAGGCCTCCGGCACGCTGTGGCAGGCGGCGCCGGTGAGCAGATCGTCTGGCCTTATGCCGAGTTCGATGCGCCCGTCGGTGGGGCGTGTGGCGAGTGGCGGCGTGGGCAGGCGCATCCAGGGGAGCACGATCTCGTTGTCGTCGATCTGGGCTGGGATGATATTCATGCTGGGTGAGCCGATGAAGCGGGCGACGAAGCGGTTGGCGGGGCAGGTGAATAGCTCGATGGGCGTGCCGACCTGTTCGATGCGGCCATCGCGCAGCAACACGATGCGGTCAGCCAGGGTCATGGCCTCCACCTGATCGTGCGTGACGTAGATGGAGGTGGTGCGAACCTGTTGATGCAGCTTCTTGATGTCGGTGCGGACCTGGTTGCGCAGCTGGGCATCGAGGTTGGAGAGCGGCTCGTCGAACAGGAAAACCTCGGGGTCGCGGACGATGGCGCGGCCCATGGCCACGCGCTGGCGCTGGCCGCCGGAAAGCTCCCCGGGGCGGCGTTGCAGCAGAGATTCGAGGCCGAGCATGGCGGCTGCCTCGCCCACGCGACGGTCGATCTCGGAGGTGGGGGTTTTCGCGGCGCGCAGGCCAAAGCCCATGTTGCGGGCCACCGTCATGTGCGGGTAGAGTGCGTAACTCTGGAACACCATCGCGATGTTTCGATCCTTGGGCGCGGTGTTGTTGACCACGCGGCCGTCGATGAGGATCTCGCCGGCGCTGACGTCTTCCAGCCCCGCGATCAGCCTGAGCAGCGTGGATTTGCCGCAGCCGGAGGGTCCCACGAAGACGACGAATTCTTTGTCGGCGATGTCGAGATCGATGCCCTTGATGATCTCGGTGCGGTCGAAGGCTTTGCGGATTCCGCGCAGAGTGACGCTGGCCATGGTCAGGCGCACGCCGTGATGGGGGCGGCGAGGCGTTCGCGTTCCGCCTCGGCGGAGGTGAGGCGAACTTCGTAGGTGCGTCGGGCCGCGGTGATATCAGCGAGGGTCTCGCCGTAACGTTGCAGGCTGGCGGCCAAGGCTTTGGGACCGGGGCCGCCCAGCGTCTCGCGCACCGCGATGAAATGTTCGGGGGTGGCGATATGGCGGAAGCGGGCTTCGTCGATGCCGGGGGGGCGGCCGATGGCGTGCGTGAAGGCCTGTTCGAATTCTTGGATGGGGAGGGTTTCGAGAGTTTGGGCGGAGGCGATCATGCGGCGTGCGAGGTCGCTGGCGAGTTCATGCGCCTGGCGGAAGGAGATGCCTTCCTCACGCACCAGCGTGTCGGCAACTTCGGTGATGGTGATGCAGGCTTTGGCGATGTGGCGGCGGACGTTCGGCTCATTGATTTCGACGGCTTCCATGAAACCGGTGAGCAGAACGAGCGCGCGGTCCAGCGTGTCGAACGCTTCGTAGCCGGCGGCCTGCACCTCGCCTTCGGCATCGTTCATGTCGGTGAAGGGGGTGTTGTGCAGGGCGGTGAGCACGGTTTCGGCGCGGCCCGCGGCGAGCGAGAGCATGAGGCGGAGATGCTCGACGGGAACGGGGTTGCGCTTTTGCGGCATGATGGAGCTGATCTGCACGAAGGCGTTGGGCACGTGCATGTGGCCGACCTCGAAGCCGGTCCAGACATTGAGGTCTTGCACGAAGCGACCCAGACCCAGACAGAGAAGTTTCACGGCCGCATAGGTCTCGGCGAGGTAGTCCACCACCGCGATGCAACCGTAGGAATTTTCCTGCACCTCGGCGAAACCCAACAGGGATGCCACGCGCGCGCGGTCGAGCCCGAAGCCGGAGGTGGTGATGGCGGCGGCGCCCATGCTGCAGCGGTCGACGGTTTTGAGCGCGTGGAGCAGGCGGTCGGCGTCGCGCAGCAGCATTTCGACGAGGGCTGCGAGGTAGTGGCCGAAGGTGGTGGGTTGCGCGGGCTGGCCGTGCGTGTAGGCGACGACGAGGGTGGCGGCGCCTTGTTGAGCGCGGAGGAGCAGACGGGCGAGCAGGGACTCCACCCGTGCGAGCAACGACAAAAGCCGTGTTCGCAGCGCCATCTTGAAGATCGTCTGGTCGATGTCGTTGCGGCTGCGGCCGGTATGCAGGCGCCCGGCGAGATCCGGGCCGAGGCGCTGGCGGAGCTGGTCTTCGAGCCAGAAGAAGAAATCCTCGTGGGCGCCGGTATAGGTGAGCGTGGCGGGGTCGAGATCCCTCGTGGCGTCGGCCAGCGCGTCGAAGATTGCATGCATCTCATGCGGCTTCAGCCAGCCGCATTCGCCAAGCATGATGCCGTGGGCATGATGAATGGCCATCAGCTGGTGACGGTGATGACGCTTGAAGCCCTCGAACAGGGGCGCGAGGACGGCGTCTTTGAACTCGGCGGCGGGAAAGATGGAAAAGTCGCGCATGTCAGCCTTTCAGGCCGCTGAGTGTGATGCCGTTGACGATGTTGCGCTGTAATAGGATGAAGACCAGCAACGTGGGGATCGTGGCGATGCTCGAGCCTGTCATGATCATTTCCCAATCAGTCTGGAATTCGCCGGAGAGGGAGGCGAGGCCGACCGGCACGGTGTAGAGGTTGGGGCTGGTGGTGACGATGAGCGGCCAGAGAAACGCCGTCCAGTTGCCGAGGAAGGCGAAGATCGCGAGCGCCGAGAGGGCGGGTGTGACCAGAGGGAGTGCCACCTTCCAGAAGATCTCGAATTCGCCCAGACCGTCGATCCGCGCCGCGTCGAGCAGTTCATCCGGCACGCCGGCGAAGAACTGGCGCATCAGGAAAACCCCAAACCCCGTCATCATGCCTGGGAACATGATGCCCCAGATGCTGTCCAACCAGCCCATCGATTTGGCCATGACATACCACGGGATGACGAGCATTTCGGTGGGGATCATGAGGGTGGACAGGATGGCGACGAAAACGACGCCGCTGCCGCGAAACCGGAATTTCGCCAGCGTGTAGCCGATGAGGCTGTCGAAGAACAGCACCGATACGGTGGAGACGGCGGCGACCACGAAGGACACCAGGAACCACCGGGCGAAGTGGCTGTGGGTAAGGATTTCGATGTAGTTGCCCAGCGTAGGCTCGCGCGGCAGGACATGCAGTTCGTAGATCTCGCTGTTGGATTTCAGCGACGTGACCAGCATGAAGAGCAACGGCATGATCATCACGATGCCGCCGAGCGCCAGCAGCGTGAAGCCGATGACGCGGCCTGGGCGGACGATCTTCATCGTGCTCATCTCAGCGTTGCCGCAGCAGGCGCATCTGCAGCAACGATATCGCCAGCAGGATGACGAACAGGATCACCGTTTGGGCGGAGGCGGTACCCATGTCCATGCGGGCGAAGGCACTTTGGTAGATCGACAGCACCAGGGGTTTGGTGGCGTTGAGCGGGCCGCCCTCTCCGCCGGCGGTGATGTTGTAGACGAGATCGAAGATGCGCAGCAGGCCGATGGAGGTGGTGATGAACAGAAACACGAAGCTGGGCAGCAGCAGGGGGAGTGTGATTTCGCGCAGGATCTGCCAGCTGCCGGCGCCGTCGATTTCGGCGGCCTCGTAATAGCTGCGCGGAATGGCTTTCAGGCCGGCCAGGAAGATCACCACCTGAAACCCCAACGCGGCCCATATCGCCGGCACCAGGACAGCCGGCAACGCCTGAGCGGTGGAGCGCAGAAACGGCTGCTGGGCGATGCCGAACAGCGAGAGCCAGCCATTGAACAATCCAACTGGCGCCGGCTGATAGAACCAGCGCCACACCCAGGCCATGGCAGTGGCGGTGGTGAGATGCGGGAGGAAATACAGCGCGCGCAACACGCCCTGGCCGGTGCGCACGCGGTCGAGCTGGTAGGCGATGACAAAGGCGAGGAATAAGGAGATGGGAAGGCCGAGCGCCAGATATTCGAACGTGTTGCCGAGCACCTGCCAGAACACCGGGTCTGCCGCCAGGTGCCGGTAATTCTCCAGGCCCACGAAATGTCGTGGTCCCACTAGGTTCCAGCGCGACAGTGACAGCGAAAAGGCATCCACCGCCGGCCAAAACCGGACGGCGGTGAAATACACGATCGGCACAGCCAGAAAGATCCAGGCCCAGACAGCCTGTTTGCGGGCCAGGGTCTGCCGGGAGAGCCAGGTGCTCATGTTACTTGCGGGTGTCCAGCACCTTCTGTTCCTCGGTGGAAGCGATGGCGAGGCTTTCGGCCACCGGGGTCTGCTTGAGCAACACACGGTCGATCATGTCCATCATGACTTTGCGCTGGGCGCTTTCGTCGACGAAATCGGTGGCGACGGCGGTGCTGAGCCCACGCACGAAGGGGCCGTATTTCGGGTGATTTGCCACCGCGTCGGTTTTGGCCACTGCCACGCGCGCCGGCAATTCGCCCACCTTTTCCATCCACAGCTGCATCGCCGCCGGGGTGGTGACGAAGGCGAGAAATTTCGCCGCCGCGGCCAGCTTTTCGCCCTTGGCCTTCGATGTGATGCCGTTGACCCAGTAGGAGGCGTAGTTCGAGTGAATGCCGTTGCGCGAGGGCAGTTCCGCCACGCCGTAATCCAGCCCGCGCTGGCCATCCAACGCACCGAGGCGGAAGGAGCCATCGATCGTCATCGCGGCCTTGCCTGACCGAAATGCCGTGACCCCATCAGTGAGGAAGCCAAGTTCGCTGACTTTTTCCTTCGTGATGAGATCAACATACCACTGCACGGCAGCGGTCCCGGCGGGGCTGGCGAACGCGACCTTCTTGCCATCGGCGCTATAGGGTGTGCCGCCGAATTCGCGGATCAGGCCCTCGCGGATCCAGGGGATATCCTGGCCACCGGTGTCGAGCGCGATTCCGGCGGTGATGAGGTTGCCGGCGCTGTCACGCTTGGTTGTCTTGCGGGCGAAATCGACGAGTTCGTCGAGTGTGGCAGGGGGCTTGTCGGGATCGAGCCCAGCGTCCTTGAACAGTTTGCGGTTCCAGAACAGCGCAAGCGAGCGCACGGCGGTGGGCAGGGCGTAGTATTTGCCGTCCACCTTCATGCCCTGCACGAAGGGAAAGAAATCCCGATCGATCGCCGCGGTGTCGAAGGCTGGGGTGGGCAGCGGCTGCAGCAGGCCGGCATGGATGTAATCGCCGAGCCAGCCGTAGAACAGCTGCGTGACATCGGGTCCCTCACCGGCCGGAATGGCTGCGGCGATGCGGGTGCGATAATTGTCGTACGGCACATTGACGTGCTTGACGGTGATATCGGGGTTGGCGGCCTGGAACTGCTTGATGAGCTCGTCCATCGTGTCGACGCGCTGTTTGAACGTGTATTGCCAGTATTCGATCTCGACGGCCTGTGCGGGGCTCGGCATGGCTGCCACCATGGCGGCGCCGAGGGAGACGCCCAGCAATGCGCCGAGCAGGCGGCGGTATGAACGGCGCATGGATGTCTCCTGTCGGGTGAACTGGCACGGAGCGTCCGGGATGGAACGGGGGAAGTCAACGATGACCGATGTGATGGCGGCACAAGCCGTGGATCAGGCGCTCTGGCGTGCATTGCAACCGTTGCGGTCGGTGGCGCGGTTCTTGATGATTGGAGCGCATCCGGACGATGAATGGAACGGGTTTCTGGCCTGGCTCGCCTACGCCCGCGGCGTGCACACGATCTATGCATGCTCCACCCGGGGCGAGGGGGGGCAGAGCGTGCTGGGGCCGGAGCGCGGGCGTGCGCTGGCGGCGATTCGCAGCCGGGAAATGGAGCGTTCGGCCGCGGACATCGATCTTGCGGTGCGCTGGATCGGCGCCGGCCCCGGGTTTGGTGTGGACGACCCCATCCATGATTTCGGTTTTTCCCGCTCCGGTGTGGATACGGTGCGGCGTTGGGGCCGGGACCGCCTTGTGGCGCGTTTGGTGGATCTGATCCGCATCGAGCGGCCTGATGCGCTGTCGCCCACGTTCCTGGACGTGCCGGGCCAACATGGCCATCACCGCGCGATGACGGCGTGCACGATGGAAGCGGCGGAGCGGGCGGCGGACCCCTCCTATCCTTCGCCGCTGGCGGTCTGGCAGGTGTCAAAGATCTATCTCCCGGCCTATTCCGGTGCCGGCGGTTCGTACGACGATGAATTGCCGCCGCCGCCCGAAACCGTCAGCGTCGATCTCGGCGCTCTCTGCGGCCCGCTCGGCGCCAGCTGGGCTGAGCTTGGCGAGCGCAGCCGGCGCTATCATGCCAGCCAGGGCATGGGCCGTGATCTGGCCGCCGGCGCGCGGCCGTTCCGCTTGCACCTGGCCGCGGGTGTGCCGGACGCGGCGCAGCCGATGGACGGGCTGGCGCACGCCTTGGTGGATCTTGCGGAACGGCTTTCTGTCGGACAGCGCGCTGTCTTGCAGGAGGCCGATGCATTCATTGCCGAGGCGCTTGCAAGCTTTCCCGATCGGCCGCGGGTTGCATCCTGCCTGCATCGCGCGCTGGGGGCGTTGGCGCGGGTCGATCTCGGCGACGCAACGGGCGATTTGGCGCTGCGCATCGGCCTGAAAAAACGCCAGCTCAGCCGCGCCGCGTCCGTGGCGCTTGGCATCGATGCAGTGTGGGACTTCGAAAACCCATTGCGCGCGGGTCAGGACAACGTGATCTCCGTTCGTGTGTCCGGGGCTGCCACCGTTACGTTGAAGGTTCCGGAGGCGTGGCGTTCCAGCGACCTCGGAGAGGGGCGGTTCAGCCTCCACATTCCCGCCGGGTCTGAACCTTACGGCACCCTGCGCGACGACTTCGACCCGCTTGGCGACAATGACGTGATCGGCCTCAACCTCTCCTGGCAGCACGAGGGCGTCACGACCTCACGCACCGTCGATCCGCCGGACCGCGTGTGCCTCGCGCCTGCGGCCAGCGTGTCCGTCACGCCGCTTGTCGTTGTGCGACGGGCCGAGAGCGAAACCCCGATTTTGCTCACGCTGGAAAACGCGTCGCCCCCGCCGTCATGGCGTGGCCGGATGACGGCGGACGGGTCGGTGGAGATTCAAATGGCGCCCGGGCGTCTCGATCTCGCCAATGCCGGTCATCGTCTTTGCCTGATGCAGATCGCACACCACGACACGGTGGCGCTGGTGGAGCCCGCCACAGTGAGCATTTTGCGCGTGCCCCTGGCCATCCCCACCGGCGTGCGCGTCGGCGTGATCGCGGGGGTGACCGACGAGACGTTATCCTGGATGCAACAGCTCGATATCCCGGCTGAAGCGGTGTCTGACGATACCTTGGCAAGTGGCGATCTCTCACGTTTCACCACGTTGGTGATTGGCATCTTCGGATTTGGCCAGCGCCCCGCACTGTTGGCCCATCGCGATCGGCTGATGGCGTGGGTGCATCAAGGCGGATCCCTGGTGACGATGTATCACCGCCCCGAGGACGGTTGGAACAATGGCCTCACGCCGCCCTTGCCGCTGATGCCGGGCCGGCCCTCGCTCCGCTTTCGCGTGACGGACCCCGCGGCTGATGTGACCGTGCTGGCGCCCACGCATCCGTTGCTGACCACACCGAACGACATCACAGCAGCGGACTGGGATGGATGGGTGCGTGAGCGAGGACTTTATTTCGCCAGCACCTGGCACGACTCGTATGTGCCGCTGCTCGAAATGGCCGATCCCGATACGTCGCCGTTGCGCGGCGCGCTGCTGGCGGCACCGGTGGGGCGGGGCCGCCACGTGCACGTGGCGCTGGCGCTGCATCATCAGTTCCGCGCCCTGGTGCCAGGTGCCTTTAGGCTGTTGGCGAACCTGGTGGCTTGGCCCTGAAGGGACAAATCAAATAAGAAGATGTTCTTTTGTGAACAAAAGAACCAAAAAACTTCACTCATAAGGAGGCATTTTACGGCTACTTTAGGGTGTAGCCGTATCTCGTAATGATGGCACGTGCTTCCGGACCTTTTAGGAAGGCGAGGAAGCCTTTCGCGGCGGTATTGCCGGCGCCTTTTTTCAGCAGCACCGCATCCTGCAGGATCGGCGCATACAGGTTGTCCGGCACCAGCCAACGTGATCCCGTGGTGGTGCCGGCCAACTGCGACAGCGCGACAAAGCCCAGTTCGGCATTGCCGGTTTCGACGAACTGATAGGCCTGGGCAATGGAGTTGCCTTGCACGATCTTCGGCTGCAGCGCTTCGTAAACGCCCAGCGCCTTCATCGTCTCGATCGCCGCGGCGCCATAAGGTGCGGCGGTGGGGTTGGCGAGGGACAGTTTGGAAAAGCGCGCCGCCTGCAGCGTGCCCCCGTCTTTCACAAGGTCCGGCGAACGGCTCCACAGCACCAGCTTGCCGATGGCGTAGGTGGTGCGGGTTGTGCCGTCTGCGAGCCCGTCCTTGACGAGTTGCAGCGGGCGATCCTGGTCGGCGGAGAGCAGAACCTGATAGGGCGCATCCTGGGTGATCTGAGCATAGAACTGGCCGGACGATCCAAAACTCAGAACCGCCTCGTCGCCGGTGGCTGATTTGAACGCAGCCGCAATTTCCTTGGCCGGTGCAGTGAAGTTGGCAGCCACCGCCACAAAAATCTGCGCAGCCTCTGCTATCGCGGGCAGGACGAGCCACGCGCATGAGAGCACGAAAATCGCGGCACCACGCATTGAGGCTACTCCAGCGATGGGGGACTGCTATGCCCGGTTAAGCATAACGCCGATCCCGCCGCCGCGCCAAGACGCTACTTCACCGCACCTTGCGTCAGCCCTGCGATGAACTGTCGCGACAGCAGCACGTAGCAGAGCATGATCGGCAGCGCCGCGAGCGTAAGGCCGGAGAACAGCACACCCCAGTCGGTGTTGTATTCGCCCATGAACACGCTCAGTCCCTGCGGCAGGGTTTTCAGCCGGTCGGTCGTAACGAAGACGAGGGGGAAGAAGAAGTCGTTCCAGATCGGCACGGCGTTCTGGATGCCCGCGATGATCAGCGCCGGGCGGGCCAGCGGCAGCATGATGGACCACATGATGCGCGGCTCGCAGGCGCCCTCGATGCGAGCCGATTCTTCGAGCTCGCCTGGCAGCGTGCGCAGGAAGCCGGTGAGGATGAACACCGTGGATGGCAGGCCCATCGCCACATAGATCAGCACCAGGCCCAGGCGGGTGTCGATGAGTCCGAGGCGATCGAGTTGCACGAACAAGGGGATGATCGCGAGCTTCAGCGGAACCATCAGGCCGCTGAGGAAGAACAGGAACACCGTTTCGCGAAACCGGAAGGGATAGCGCGCGATGGCGTAGGCGGCCATGGTGCCGAACACCAGCAGCACCGCCACCGACACGGCGGTGATGACGGCGGAATTGGCGAGATAGACCACGAAATTGGTCTCGTCCCACACCCGCCTGATATTGCCGAAATCAAAATGCGCGGGCAGTGCGAAGGGGCTGTCGAAGATCTCGGCGTTGGATTTGAAGGATGACAGAACCATGATGAACAGCGGGTAGATCATGATCACGCCGTTCAGGATCAGCAGTGCCTGAATGCCGAGAGTGCTTAGCGTGAGCCGCTTCAAAGCTCGATCTCCCGGCGACGCAAAACACGCAGTGCCACCGCGGAGAAGGCGGCGATGAACAGGAACATCAGCACCGCCAGAGCGCTGCCATGGCCGAAATCCTGTAGGCCGGAACTGACGGTGCCGAAAGCGGTGCGGTAGAAATAAAGCCCCAGCACATCCGTGGCGCCGCCGGGTGCGCCGGACAGGCCCGCCATGATGTAGGGCAGTTCGAACCAGTTGAAGCTGCCGATGAAGGTGAGAATGAACACGATGGTGGCCGAGGGGGCCACCAGGGGCCAGATGATCCTGGTGAGCAGCACAGCATCGTTGGCGCCATCCAGCCTCGCCGCCTCCATCGTCTCGAGTGGTATGCGCTGCATGCCGGCGAGGAAGATCAGCGCGGGAAAGCCCAGCCAGTGCCACGCGTTGACGAAGATGATGCTGCCCAAAGCGGTGTCGGCATCGCCGAGCCAGGGCGGGCCGTTCACGCCCACCAGAAGAAGCGCCTGGTTCACCACGCCAAACAGCGGATGGTAGAACAGCTTCCACAGAAAGCCCACGATAACAGCCGAGAGCACGACAGGCAGGAACACGATCACCTGGTGGATGCGGTGCCCCGGCAACGCCTTGAGAAGCGCGTAGGCGATCAGATAGGCAACGCCGTTCTGCACAATCAGCAGGGCCAGGAACACGATCACATTATGCCACAGGGCCGCGAACGTGGCGGCCCGATAGGGCGGGCGGGCCAGCACGTCGATGAAGTTCTCGAGGCCCACGAAATCGGCCACGCGCAGCCCGTTGAAGGTATAGAACGAAAAGCGGAACGCCGCGACGAGGGGGTAGACGACGAACACCGACATGGTGATCGCGGCCGGCGCCAGCAGAAACAAAATCCAGAGTGCCCGCTGGCGCCCGCCCGTCATGTTACTTCTTCTGGAAGGCGGCGTTATAGCGCGAGATACCCTGGGTCACGTCGATGCCGACCTGTTCCGGGGACACGGTGCCGCCCATCATCTTTTGCACGCCGTTCTGGATCAGCTCCGATCCGGTGGGCGTTTCGTAGCGGAAATACACCGCCATGATGTAGGGCATCGAGACCTCGTTCAGCTTGGCCACCTTGGCCAGCAACGGATCTTCCAGCACCACGCCCTTGATGGGCGAGATGTTGCCGAGCAGGGCCGCGAACTTGTCGCCGTATTCCTTGGTGCCCATGTAACGCACCAGCTTCACCGCGTCGGCCTGGTTGGGCGATTTGGCGTTCACCGCGTAGCCGCCGTCGTAGAACTTCGCCACGTAGCGCGGCGCTCCCTCCGTCGGCGCCGGCGGGGCGATGAAGTCCATGTTGATCTTCGGGTTCTGCTTACGGAAGTTGCTGATCTCGAAGCTGCCGCCGGCGAACATGGCAGCGCGGCCGGAGAGGAACAGCTGCTGGGCTGTCGGGTAGTCGATGCCGGTCTGGCCCTGCGGCATGTAGTCGCGCAGCTCAAGCAGTTTGGCGAGGGCCGCGGTGTAGCGCTTATCCTCGAAGGTTGCCTTCCCCGCGAGGATATCGGCCACGAAGTCCGGCCCCAGCATCGGATTGGTGAAGATGCCGGCGAACACCTCGTCCATCCAGGCGGTGGCGGTGCCGTTGGCGATCGGCGTGATGCCTTTCTCCTTTAGCGTTTTCGACACCGCGATGAGCTGGTCCCACGTCTCCGGCGGCTTCACGCCCGCTTTGGCGAACACGTCGTTGTTGACGAAGATGCCGAGCGTTTGGGAGGCGAACGGAATGGCATACACCTTTTTGTCGGCGCGCAGCGTCTCGGCCGACAGCGCCTCGGCCGGGAAGTTCGCCAGCTCCGGCACGGTTGCGGGGTCGAGCGGCAGTAGGTATCCCGCCTTGGCGACCTGTTCCAGCCCGCCATACGCGCGCGATTGCAGCACGTCTCCGCCGCGGCCGCCGGCCAGCGCGGTGGACATGATGGTGTTGTAGTTCTCCGGCGCGAAACTCTCGAATTTCACGTGAATGTCCGGATTGGCCTTGGTGAAGGCGTTGAACAGCTCGGTGTAAGCGGCGCGGTCTTCCTGGCGCCACGTCCAGAACGTGATCTCGCCGGCCCGCGCGGGGGCTGCGGCCATGGCGGCACCGAACAGCGCCAGGCTAGACAAAAGCGTGCCGCGGAGGATGGATTGTTTCATGGCGTGTCGGAGACCTCTCGGTTTGATGTGTTCTGGTTCGTGGCAGCCGGCACTAGGGCAACATCCGACCGGCCTTCGCGCACCAATGTTGCCTCGTGCACCGTGCGCGTATTGGTGGCCAGAAGCAGCGCGCCGTCCAGTGCGGTTCCTTGCGCGGGAACGGCAACCAGCGATGGCAGGTGCGATTGCAGGATTGCGTGCAGCCTGTCGGTCAGCAGCGGCCCGAGCGCCAGCAGGCCGCCGACGCTTGCGAACGCCAGCGGGCGCGGTGTGAGCGGGCGCGCTGTGTCCAGGTGCTGCGTGAGCGGGGCGGCGGCGGCCATCACGGTCTCGGCGAGCGACGCGGCGGCGCGATCGAGTATGTCGCGCCCCACGCTGCAGCCATCGGCGGCGGCGCGGTAGACATCCTGCGCAAAGGTGGCGGCGCATTGCGGCGGGTTGGGGTGGCCCTCGATGGTGGCGACGAGGCCCGCGATGGGCCCGTAGCGTGAGATGGCGGCAGCCGACAGCACGGTGGCGGGCCCTCTTCCGTCCAGCGCGCGCAGGCAGGCGCGCAATCCCTGCAAGCCCATCCACGCGCCGCCGCCTTCGTCGCCCAGACGTGGCCCCCAGCCATCGGCGCGCGTCATCTGCCCGTCGTCTCCCACGCCGATGGCGACCGCGCCGGTGCCGGCGGCCAGCACCACGCCCGCGCGGCCGCCGAGCGCGCCGGCATGCGAGGTGATCGCGTCGCTGGTGACGCAGACGCTGGTGGCGTCGAGCTTTTCGCGCAGCAGTCGGGCGAGCGTGCGCGCGGCCTCGGGTGCCGCGAGCATGCCGGCTGCGCCCACGCAGACGGCATCGATCCCGGGAACGCGCGCGAGGCGCAGCATGGGCGCGGCCACGTCCATGATGGCGGTCAAGGCGCGTGCGGCGCCGGCCTCCGCCGCAAGCCCGGGCGCGCCGTTGCCTGTCTCCTGCACGTGTCCGTCCGGACCAGCCAGCAGCACGCGGCATCCGGTCTTGCCGAGGTCGATTGCCAGACAATACGCGCTCAACGATGACCCCGAGGCAGCTTTGCCGGACGGATGATGCGGCGATGCCGGAGGGCTGACAAGCGCCGCGCCAACACCCACGCTCAGGTGGTTTTGGTGATCTTGCGAAGACCGCGCGGCGCATCGGGGTCTTCGCCGCGCGCCACCGCCAGGTGCAGCGCCAGGATCTGGAACGGCAGGATCTCCAGCAGCGGCGACAACACCTCGGCCGTGCCGGCGGGCAGGGAAAAGCCGGCATCGGCCTCGGCCACGGCAGCGGGGGTGCCCACCACGAACAGATCGGCGCGGGCCTGCCGCACGCGCGGGATCACCTGCGCCATCGCGGCACCGGCCACGCCATCCGGCACGATGGCCAGCACCGGCACCAGGGGGTCGAGCAAGGCCAGCGGCCCGTGCAGCAGATCGGCGCCGGAAAACGCCTGCGCCGAGACATAGCTCGTCTCCATCAGCTTCAGCGCCGCCTCCCGGGCCGAGGGGTAGGCGTAGCCGCGGCCCGTCACCACCATGCGCTGGGCGAAGCGATAGCGGGGCGCGCAGGCGGCGATTTCGGGGTGGCCCTGCTCCAGCACGGCGCCGCCGCGATCGGCGATCCCGTCGGCGCCACGGGCATCGCCGCCGCGCCAATGTTCCAGCACCAGATACAGCGACAGCAACTGGGCGGTGTAGGATTTGGTGGCGACCACTGATCGTTCGGCGCCGGCCATCACGTCCACGTTCAGCTCGGCGGCCTCGGCCAGGGCGGAGTTCGGATTGTTCGTCACGGCCAGCGTCAGCGCGCCGCCGTGCCGGGCGGTCTGCACCGTCTGCACGAGATCGGGCGAGCCGCCGGACTGGCTGACGGCGATGAGCAGCACGTCGCGCAGGTCCGGCGTGGCGCCATATGCCGTCATGGTGGAGGGCGACACCAGGCCGGCGGGCAGGCCGTGCAGGATCTCGATCAGATATTTCGCATACAGCGCCGCGTGGTCGGACGTGCCGCGCGCCGCCAGCAGCACGAAGCGCGGGGCGCGGGCGGCAATGGCGCGGCCGATGGCGGCGAAATCGGCGTGCCGCCGGAGAAGCTCGTTCCAGATCCGGGGCTGTTCGGCCATCTCGGCCAGCATCAGATGGCCGGGCCGGGTCGCGTTGTCCATCATGGCGGAACGTCCTGCGTGGCGATGGCCGCACTCTTGTCGCGCCACGCCCTCAGCGCAAGGTCGGGCAAAGCGCCACGCCCTTGATCTGCACGTAGAGCGCCACGCCGTCCGACAGCGCGAGCAGGTCCCACGACCGGCGCGTCACGCGGGCCAGCAGCCGGGCGCCGGTGCCGTCGAACCCCAGGCCCAGCACCACGGCCAACGCGTTGTCGCCCAGCATCGCGGTTTCCAGGATGCGCGCCGGCAGCACGTTGGTGATGGTGCTGGCGCGCGGCATGTCCCGCGTGAGGCTCACATCCTGCGCCATGATCCGCAACCTGCGCGCGGCCCCCGTGGGCAAAGGTGGCGCGGGCACCAGAAACCTTCCGCCCGGCACGTCCAGCACCGCCATGCCGTAGTCGAAATCATGCCCGGCCACCACCGCGTCCAGGCTCACCGCCGCCTCGCGCGCCTGCACCAGTGGCAGCGAGGGGTCGCTTTGCAGCGCGGCCAGCCTGCCGGACGCCAGCACCCGGCCCTGCTCGATCAGCACTAGGTGATCGGCCAGCCGCTCGACCTCGGCCATGTCGTGGCTGACATAGATGATCGGCAACGACAGTGTAGCCAGCCGCTCCAGAAACGGCAGGATCTCGGCCCGGGTGTCGCGGTCCAGCGCCGACAACGGCTCGTCCATCAGCAAAAGCCGAGGCCGGGACAGCAACGCGCGCCCGATCGCCACACGCTGGCGCTCCCCGCCGGAGAGTTTCGCGCACGCACGGCCGAGCAGCGCGCCGAGGCCGAGCAGCGTCACCACCTCGTCGAACCCGATCGCGCGGCCGGTGGCGCCGACGGG
>JANYFG010000013.1 GCA_025362815.1 Rhodospirillales bacterium | reverse complement strand
TCGATGGCGTCCACGATGGCGTCGGCCAGCGGGCCGGAGTTGCCGATGCAGGTGGTGCAGCCGTAGCCCACGGTGTTGTAGCCGATGGCGTCGAGATCGGCGGTGAGGCCGGCGCGGTCGAGGTATTCGGTGACGACCTGGCTGCCGGGGGCGAGGGAGGTTTTCACCCAGGGCTTCGGCGTGAGGCCGAAGGCGCGGGCTTTGCGGGCGACGAGGCCGGCGGCGACCATGACGTAGGGGTTGGACGTGTTGGTGCAGGAGGTGATGGCGGCGATGACGACGTCGCCGTGCGTTAGTTCATAATTAGTACCTTCGACGGATACTGACGTCGACACGTCGGCGGGGGCGACACCGAGGGATTTCGTGAGTTCGGTTTGGAAGGCGCTGCCGGCGTCCTTGAGGAGCACGCGGTCTTGCGGGCGCTTGGGGCCGGCGAGGCTGGGCTGGACGGTGGACATGTCCAGCTCGAGCGTGTCGGTAAAGACCGGGTCGGGCGTGGAGGCGTCGCGCCACATGCCCTGGGCCTTTGAGTAGGCTTCGACCAGCTTGATGCGGGCTTCGTCGCGGCCGGAGAGGTGGAGGTAGTCGATGGTGATCTGGTCGACCGGGAAGAAGCCGCAGGTGGCGCCGTATTCGGGGGCCATGTTGGCGATGGTGGCGCGGTCGGCGAGCATCAGGTCGTCGAGGCCGGAGCCGAAGAATTCGACGAACTTGCCAACGACGCCGCGCTTGCGGAGCATCTGGGTGACGGTGAGAACGAGGTCGGTGGCGGTGGTGCCTTCGGGCATCTTGCCGGTGAGGCGGAAGCCGATGACATCAGGGATGAGCATGGCGATGGGCTGGCCGAGCATGGCGGCTTCCGCCTCGATGCCGCCCACGCCCCAGCCGAGCACGCCGAGGCCGTTGACCATGGTGGTGTGGCTGTCGGTGCCGTAGAGCGTGTCGGGGTAGGCGAAGGTGGTGCCGTCGATATCGGCGGTCCAGACGGTTTGGGAGAGGTATTCGAGATTGACCTGGTGGCAGATGCCGGTGCCGGGGGGAACGACGCGGAAATTGTCGAACGCGTCCTGGCCCCAGCGGAGGAAGGAGTAGCGCTCGCCGTTGCGTTCGAACTCCACATTCACGTTCTGGGTTTCGGAGGCGGCGGTGCCGGAGAAGTCCACCATCACGGAGTGGTCGATCACGAGGTCGACGGGCACCAGCGGGTTCACCTTCTGCGGATCGCCGCCGAGGGCCAGAATGCCGTCACGCATGGCGGCGAGGTCCACCACGCCGGGCACGCCGGTGAAATCCTGCATGAGGATGCGGCTGGGCTTGAACGGCACTTCCTTGGTGGAGTTGCCGGTCTTGACCCAGTCGACCACGGATTGCGCGTCACCCACCACGTAGGACTTGCCGTCCTCGAAGCGCAGCACGTTTTCCAGGAGCACCTTGAGGCTCACGGGGAGGCGCGAGACGTCGCCCAGGGCTTCGGCGGCGACGGGGATGGAGAAATAATCATAGGCTCGTCCCTCCACGGTCAGTGTGCGGCGGGTCTTCAGGCTGTCCTGACCGATGGATTTCATGGGATATGGGCCTCGGAAATAAAGGCCTGCCTGGCGCAGGCGATCCGGGGCCGACGAGCATTCGGCGGGTTTCGTCCGCGCAAGCGGGCCGGTTGAAAGACGGCGTGTGCTTTAAACACGGGCACGGGGGTCGCGTCCACTCGCGGGGCGGCGAATTCGGGGGGTGACGCGTGCTGGAGGTGGACAAAATTGTGGCAGTTCGCGGCGAGCGGGTGGTGTTCGGGCCTCTCTCGTTCCGGCTTGCCGCGGGCGGCGCCTTGGTGCTGGTGGGGCCGAACGGATCCGGCAAAAGCACGCTGTTGCGCATTCTGGCCGGGCTGGGGCGGATCGAGGCGGGGATGGTGGCCTGGGGCGGGGCAGACGCCATGGCGGATCGGGCCGGACATGGAACCCGCGTGGCGTATCTGGGGCACCTGGATGCGGTCAAGCCGGGGCTGACGGCCACCGAGAATCTGGGCGCGAATGCCGCCTTGGGGCTGGCGGCGGTGGGTCTGGGGCATCTGGCCCACCAGCCCGTGCGATTTTTCAGCGCCGGCCAGAAGCGACGTCTCGCCTTGGCGCGGCTGGCCATCCTGAACGCGCCGCTGTGGTTGCTGGATGAGCCCACTTTGGGGCTCGATGCGGCGTCCGTGGCGCGGTTCGGCGTGATGCTGGCAGGGCATCGGGCGGCGGGTGGCCTGGTGATCGCCGCCACGCACTTGCCGCTTCCGCTGCACGACGTGGCCGAACTGCGTCTGGCATGACCGGATTTTTCGCCATCGTGGGCCGCGATCTGCGGCTCTCCCTGCGGCATGGCGCGGACACGCTGGCGGCGCTGCTGTTCTTCGTGATCACCGCCGCGCTGTTTCCCCTGGCGATCGGCCCCGCCCCGGAAACGCTGGGGCGGATGGCGCCAGGCATCGTGTGGGTGTGCGCGCTGTTGGCGGCCCTGCTGCCGTTGGACAGGTTGTTCGGCGCGGATTTCGAGGATGGATCGCTGGATCAGCTTTTGCTGTCCGGCCAGCCGGCGGCGTTGGTGGCGCTGGCCAAGGCCGTGTCGCACTGGCTCACCACCGGGCTGCCGTTGATGGTGGCCGCCGGCCCCGTGGCTGGGATGCTCAATTTGAGCGCCGACGCGATCATCGTTCTCCTTGCCGGGCTGCTGCCGGGAACCGCGCTGCTGTCCCTGTTCGGTGCCACCGGCGCGGCGCTGGTGCTGGGCGCTCGGCGCGGCGGGGTGTTGTTGCCGCTGCTCGTTCTGCCACTGTGCGCACCGGTGCTCATCTTCGGCGTGGCGGCGGTGGATGCGGCGGCATCCGAACAAACCTATGCCGCGCCCTTGCTCCTGTTGTCGGCCCTGTTGGCCGCGGCCCTTCCGTTATGTCCGTTGGCGGCCGGGGCGGCCCTGCGCGGTGCCGCGGAGTGAACGCGGCGCGGCCTCGCGCTATTTGAACAACCGGCCGAAAAACCCCGGGGGCGACTTCGCCTTGCCATGCGCCACGTGCGGCATCCGGGCCGGCGGCCGCAACGCGCTGCTCATCAGATGCCGCCCGGTGTCGCCATCGGCGATCCGGGCGCGCTGAAAGGCCAGAATAGCCTCCGCGCGTTCATCCATCGCATCCCCGGCGATCACCCCGCAACACTCCTCCGCGGCCTTCAGCAATCCCGCCCGACGCATCAGGTCGATCAGGCGCAGCGCGGATTCCACGCCATCCGGCTCGCCCCAGTTGACGGCGGCTTCGCGGCGATAATGCACCGCGGCTTCGGCATCCTCGGCGTCGTCGGCGGCCCAGGCGGCCTGGAGATAGGCCCCGGCGCGATCCCCCTCTCGACAGATCATGGCGTAGCGCAGGAAGGGCGTCGCGGTGTCCGGCCGCGCGTGCAGGTCGAGATACGCCTCGCTCTCCACGATCGCCACGGAATCCGGCGGCAACTGCCCCAGATCCGGGGCCACCGCGCCGCAGCCCTGGCACGTCTGTACCCATTTCGACAATGTGGAGCGGGTGGGTTCGCCCGGCCTGAGGTCGAGGTCGGGGGAGATCTCCGGTGCCGGCGGACGATAGCGGGGCGGGCACGGCGTGCCGCACAGGGCGCAGTGGCTGGTGTTGCTCATGGCGTGTTCATATCACCGCCGCCGCATGAGACGGTAGGGGCCGGCACCAACAGCGCCAGCCCCCTTTCCGTTCGCCGCGCTATGGGCATCACATCTCGGCGTAGGTGCCGTTGTGCCAGATGTAGAACACGTAGTCGGACACCGTCACGTCACCCTTCTTGTCGTAGGAGATCGGGCCCAGAACCGAGTCCCACTTACCGGCCTTCAGAACCTCGGCCACCTTCTTCGCGTCGGTGGTGCCGGCCTTCTCGGCCGCCTTCGCCCAGATCTCAACGGCGGCGTAGGAGTAGAGAACATAGCCCTCGGGATCGATCTTCTTGGCGGCGAATTCCTTCACCACCGCCTGCGCGGTCGGGCGGCGACGCGGGTCGGACGGGAAGGTCATCATCGTGCCTTCGCCCTGCTCGCCGGAGATCTGCCAGAACTCGTTGGTCACCAGCGCGTCGCCACCCATCACGGACACATTCATGCCCTGCTGACGCGCTTGCTTGATGATCAGCCCGGTTTCGGTGTGATAGCCGCCGATGTAGATCAGCTCGATGCCGGCCTGCTTCATGCGCGACACGATGGCGGAATAGTCGCGCTCGCCCGGCACGTAGGCGGAATACAGCGCCTCCTTCACGCCGCCTTTGTTCATCGACTTCTTCGTCTCGTCCGCCAGGCCTTTGCCGTAGGCGGTGTTGTCGTGCAGAATCGCCACCTTGCGGTTCTTGAATTCCTTGGCGATGTAGGCACCGGCCACGGCGCCCTGCTGGTCGTCACGGCCACAGGTGCGGAACGTGTTCCAGCCACCCTCGTCCGTCAGCTTCGGGTTGGTGGAAGCCGGCGTGATCTGCAGGATGCCTTCCTCCAGATACACCTTGCTGGCCGGGATGGAGGACGACGAGCAGAAATGTCCGGCCACGAACACCACCTTGTCGGCGGCGAACTTGTTGGCCACGGACACAGCCTGCTTCGGGTCGCACGCGTCGTCGCCGACCGAAAGCTCCAGCTTCTTGCCGAGAACGCCGCCCTTGGCGTTGATGTCGGCCACGGCTTGCTCGGCGCCCGCCTTCAGCTGCGCGCCGAACGTGGCGTTCGAGCCGGTGATCGGGCCGGCGGTGCCGATCTTGATCTGAGCCTGCGCGGGGGCGGCAGCCACGACGCCGAACAGGGCGAGTGCGGCAACACCGGCGAAAAGAGTGCGTTTCATCATGAATTGGAATTCCCGTTGGCGTTTTTGCACCGCGCCTCGTGCGTGGCTGGGATGCATGTTAGGCGGATCAACGCCAAGTGGGAAGTGGCGGCAGATGGTCAGCGTAACGAAGCGCCATCCATCTTCAACACCTCGCCCGCGAGATACAGGCTGCCGCAGATCAGCACGCGGGAGATCGGCATATGGGCCGAGGGTGATGGCGCGAGCTTCGCGATCGCCGTCGCCACCGTGGGGCCAGGCCGCGCCACCCCGCCGGAGGCCGCGACGATGTCGTCCACCGACAGCGCCAGATGCTGCCCCGGCTCGGCCACCGCCCACAGGCTTTCGGCATGTGCCAGCAGAGGGCGCAGGAACTCCGCCGAGTCCTTCGCCTGTTTCATGCCCACGATGATGTGCAGCGGCCGGTCCGACCAGCGCGCGGCGTGCGCCGCCAGCGCCGCGCCGCCGCCGGGGTTGTGGCCTCCGTCCAGCCACAGCTCCCATCCGGCGGGAAGCGTGGCGGCCAGCCGGCCCGCAAGGCGCTGCAACCGCGCCGGCCATTCGGCGCGCGAGAGGCCAACGCCATACGCCGAGGCCGGGATGTCGAGCCCGGAGGCCCGCATGGCCGCCACGGCGATGCCGGCATTGTCGTGCTGAAACAGCCCGGGCAGCGACGGGTGCGGCAGATCCAGCACTCCCGCATCATCCGCGTAGCGCAGGCCGTCCGCGGTCGGGGCGATCGTCCAGCCCGCGCCGCGCGCCGACAGCGTGGCGCCCACCCGCGCCGCCTCCGCGCGAAACACCGCCAGCACCGAACCCGGCTGCTCCCCCGTCACCACCGGCACGCCCGGCTTCATGATGCCGGCCTTCTCGCCGGCGATGATCTCCAGCGTGGGCCCCAGCAGATCCCGGTGATCCAGCGAGATCGAAGCGATCGCGCAGGCCACCGGCGCCTGCACCACGTTGGTGGCATCGTGCCGTCCGCCAAGCCCCACCTCCAGCACGCACAGATCGGCCGGCATGCGGGAAAACAGCAGGAACGCCGCCGCCATCAGCACTTCGAACACCGTGATGGCGGCCCCGTCATTCACCCGCTCCACCTCGGCCAACGCGGCCTCCAGCGTTGCGTCGTCCACAATCTCGCCCGCCAGGCGAATGCGCTCGTTGAACCGCACCAGATGCGGCGACGTGAACACGTGCACCCGCCACCCCGCCGCCTCGCCGATGGCGCGCACGAACGCGCAGGTGCTGCCCTTGCCGTTGGTGCCCGCCACGTGGATCACCGGCGGCAGATGCAGCTGCGGATCACCGAGCCGCCGCAAAAGCCGGTCCAGCCGCACGGTGCTGAGGTCGATCATCTTCGGATACAGCGCGTGCAGCCGCTCGATCGCCACGGAAATCCGGGGTTGCAGCCCCGGGTCGGGCCGGTTGTCGCTCATCTCAGGCGGCTTCGGACATCCGCTGACGCAACAGGCCGATCACCCGCGCCAAGGTCTCCGCCATCGCGTCACGCTTCACCACCATGTCCACGATGCCGTGCTCCAGCAGGTATTCGGCGCGCTGGAATCCCTCCGGCAGGATCTCGCGCACCGTCTGCTCGATCACCCGCGCGCCTGCGAACCCGATCAGCGCGCCGGGCTCGGCGATCTGAATATCGCCGAGCATGGTGAAGCTGGCTGTCACGCCCCCTGTCGTGGGGTCCGTCAGCACCGTGATGAACGGCAGCTTCGCCTCCTTCACCACGCGTGACGCGATGATGGTGCGCGGCATCTGCATCAGGCTCACCGCGCCCTCTTGCATGCGCGCACCACCGGAGGCCGTGAAAATGATCAGCGGCGCGTCCTGCAACACCGCAAGCCTGGCCGCCGCCACAATCCCCTCGCCCACGGCGGCGCCCATCGAGCCTGCCATGAATTCGAACGCCATCACGGCCACAACCGCCGCTTCCCCGCCGATCTTGCCGTGTGCCACCACGATGGCGTCGTCCAGATGCGTCGTCTCCCGCGCCGTCTTCATCCGGTCCACGTAACGCTGGCTGTCGCGAAACCGCAGCGGATCCGCCGGCGCCTTCGGCAGCTCCACCCGCGAGAAACTGTCGGCATCGAAGGTCCAGCTCAGCCGTTCCAACGCGGTCGCCCGCATGTGATGGCCGCAGTTGCCGCACACCTTCTGGGTCTTTTCCAGCTCGGCATGAAAGATCATGTGCTGGCAGGACGGGCACTGAACCCACAGATTCTCCGGCACTTCCCGCCGCCCCAGCAAGGTGCGGATCTTGGGGCGAACATATTCGGTGATCCAGCTCATCGCCCGCCCCTACGCCGGAACACGCGCGGCACGCACCGCTTCGGACAGCGCGCGCACCTGGTCCAGCACCAGCCGCACGGTGTTCGGCCCGGCGCGACCCTGCTCGTCCAAACTCGCCAGCAGCGTGTCCAGCAAGGCCGAACCCACCACCGCCGCATCCGCCACCCGCACCGCCTCGGCCGCCTGGGCCGGGGTGCGCAGGCCAAACCCCACCGCCACCGGCAGATCCGTCGCCGCGCGTATCAACGGCAGCGCCGCCTCCAGCTCGGCAGCCGACGCCGTGCGCGTGCCCGTCACCCCGGTGATCGCCACGAAATAAACGAACCCCGAACCGCCGTTCAGCACCAACGGCAGGCGCGCCACGTCCGTGGTGGGCGCCACCAGCCGGATCACGTCCAGGCCACGCGCCGTCGCATGCGGCAACAGCAGATCCGCCTCCTCGCTCGGCAGATCCACCACGATCAGCCCGTCCACCCCTGCGGCGGCGGCATCGGTGGTGAAACGTTCGATGCCGTAGCTGTCGATCGGGTTGAGGTATCCCATCAGCACCACCGGCGTGGTGTCGTCCTCACGCCGGAACTCGCGCACCATCGCCAGCGTGCGCGCCATGGTGGCGCCGGCCTTCAGGCCACGAAGACCGGCCAGCTGCACCGCCGGCCCATCGGCCATCGGATCGGTGAACGGGCAGCCGATCTCGATGAGATCCGCGCCCGCCCCCGGCATGCCCCGCAAGATCGCCATCGACGTCGCGCTGTCCGGGTCCCATGCCTCCAGGAACGGAATGAACGCCCCGCGCCCCTCCGCCTTCAGCGCCGCGAACTTCGCCGCGATCCGGCTCACAGCGTCACCCCCAGGGCGGCGGCCACGGTGAAGATGTCCTTGTCGCCGCGCCCGCACAAATTCATCAGAATGATCTCGTCTTCCCGCATCGTGGGCGCGATCTTGGCCACGTGCGCCAGGGCATGGGCCGGCTCCAACGCCGGGATGATCCCCTCCGCGCGCGTGCACATCTGGAACGCCGCCAACGCCTCGTCGTCGGTGGCGGACACGTATTCCACCCGCTTGATGTCGTGCAGCCAGGAATGCTCGGGCCCGATCCCGGGATAGTCCAGCCCCGCGCTGATCGAGTGCGCCTCCTGGATCTGGCCGTCCTCGTCCTGCAGCAGATAGGTCCGGTTGCCGTGCAGCACGCCAGGCCGGCCCATCGTGAGGCTCGCGGCGTGCTGCTTGGTGTCCACACCATGCCCCGCCGCCTCCACCCCGATCAGCCGCACGTCGGTGTCGTCCAGATACGGATGAAACAGGCCCATCGCGTTCGACCCGCCGCCGATGCACGCCACCGCCACATCCGGCAGCCGCCCCTCCACCGCGCGCATCTGCACCTTCGACTCCTCGCCGATCACCGACTGGAAATCGCGCACCATCATCGGATACGGGTGCGGCCCGGCCACGGTACCGATGATGTAGAACGTGTCCTGCACGTTCGCGACCCAGTCGCGCATCGCATCGTTCATCGCGTCCTTCAGCGTCCCGGCGCCTGAAGTCACGGGGCGCACCTCGGCTCCCAGCAGCTTCATGCGAAACACGTTGGGCGACTGCCGTTCCACGTCCGTCGCACCCATATACACCGTGCAGGGCAGGCCAAACAGCGCGCACACCGTGGCCGTCGCCACGCCATGCTGCCCGGCGCCGGTCTCGGCGATGATCCGCGTTTTGCCCATGCGCCGCGCCAGCAAAATCTGGCCCATGCACGAGTTGATCTTGTGCGCGCCGGTATGGTTCAGCTCGTCGCGCTTGAAATAGATCTTCGCCCCGCCCAGCAGCTTGGTCATCCGCTCGGCAAACCACAGCGGGCTCGGCCGGCCCACGTAATCCTTCAGGTAATAGTCGAGCTCCGCCTGAAAGCTGGGATCGGCACGGGCGGCGGCGTAGGCCTGCTCCACCTGCAACACCAGCGGCATCAACGTCTCGGCCACGAAGCGGCCGCCAAAATCGCCAAACCGGCCACGGCCATCGGGGCCGCTGCGCAAGGAATTCGAAAAAGGAGGGGAATTCGAAAAAGGAGGCGAATTCGAAAGAGGGATCGTGTTCACGGTTGCTGTCTCTCCAGTCAGTTCCCCGTCATAGCCCAGCCGTCCCGCCCGGTCACGCACTCCGCCGACTCCCACCCATCCGCGAACCCACCCACCGGCCAAGTTGCCGCCCGCCGCCGCGCATGGCAGTTTCCGCGTGATCACCGTCAGGACCGTCCGTGCGCCCCATCCCCGCCAGCCGCGCCAATGTCTACACCGGCAGCCCCATCGACCGCGCGTCCAACCAACGCGACGACCCCGCCTTCATCACGGCCGCCTTCACCTCGGCCAACGCCCGTTTCGTCCCCGTCTGGCGCGCCAAAAGCCTGATGCAGGGCGCGGCCGAAGGCACCCCCACCGCCGTCTTCCTGCCGCGGGAGTTCGCCGCCGACAGCCTCGAAGGCCGCCCGTGGGCCTTCCTCGGCCTGCACGACGCAAGCCCCGTCTTCACCTACGATGTCTCCGACCTCGAAGACCCGCTGCCCCTGCTGCCGGAATCCCTCGGCACCCTCACCGACATTCGCGCCACCGCCGGCCTGCTCCCCGCGCACGACGCCTCCATCCTCGCCCACGCCCGCGGCCTCATGCACTGGCGCGCCCGGCACCGCTTCTGCGGCGTCTGCGGCGGCCCATGCGAACCCCGCAGCGCCGGCAACGCCATGGCCTGCGCCCAATGCGGTGCCCAGCATTTTCCGCGCACAGACCCCGCCGTCATCATGCTCGTCACCACCGGCGAGGCCGCCTTGCTCGGCCATTCCAGCCGCTTTCCCAACGCCCAAATGTATTCCACCCTGGCTGGCTTCGTGGAGCCGGGCGAGAGCCTCGAGGAAGCCGTGGCGCGTGAGGTGTTCGAGGAATCAGGCATCCGCACCGGCCGCGTCTTCTACCATTCCAGCCAGCCCTGGCCGTTCCCCGCCTCCATCATGCTGGGCTTCCATGCCGAGGCGCTGTCCACCGACATCACCATCGACCCCACCGAGCTGCAAGACGCCCGCTGGTTCACCCGCGACCAGCTGCGCGCCCCGGAATCGGTGGGCATCGCCCTGCCGCGCGCCGACAGCATCGCCCGACGCCTGATCGAAGATTGGATGGACGCCGTATGAAAACTCTCGTCGCACTCGTCACCGCATGCCTTCTGCTCAGCGGCTGCAGCCTCATCCTGCCCAAGGAAGCCCCACCCGGCACCGCCGAACGCAGTTGCGAAGACAAGGCGGATGCCGAGCCTGCGGTCCGCAACTTCAACGCCACACGCGGGGTGAACGCCAACCCTGTCGACTTCACCGAGGAATACCGGGCCGCCCGCGCCGCCGCCGTGGCGGAATGCCTGCGCGTCCGCAACGGTCGCCCCAAGGGCGGCGTCGAAAAAGTCATCCGATAACAAGGGAATACGTCATGATCGTCGATCTGCGCACCTACACCGTCAAACCGGGCAAGCTCGCCGCCTACGTCAAGCTCTATGAAGAAAAAGGCTGGCCGCTGCAGCAGAAATACCTCGGCACCTGCCTTGGATGGTACACCGTCGCCGAAGGCACGCTGAACACGGTCGTGCATATGTGGCAATACGAAAGCCAGGCCGACCGCGAAACCCGCCGTGCCACCATGGCGAAAGACCCTGCCTGGGGGGAATTCCTCAAGGCCACCGCCGAGGCCGGCTACCTCGTGAAGCAGGAGAACGTGTTTCTGGCGCCTACCAGCTTTTCTCCGAAGAGATAAAGCGGTTAGGTTACAAGGCACAGGGGGTTCTTTTGTGAACAAAAGAACCAAAAAACTTCATTCATACGCATATGTTATGTGGGTTTTTCCACACGACGTATGCGTATGACTGAATCGAATTAAGCTACTTTTACGCCTTTCCAGAACGCCACCCGGCCCTTGATCTCGGCGGCCGCCGTCTTGGGCTCCGCGTAATACCAAACCGCATTCTCGTTTGTCTTGCCTTCAACGCTCAGCGAATAGTAATTCGCCGTGCCCTTCCACGGGCAGCCGCTCGTATGGCTGCTCGGCACGATGAACGCCTTGTTCAACGATGCCTCGGGGAAATACGCGTTTCCCTCCACCGTCACGATGTCGTCGCTCTGCGCAATCACGGTGTCGTTCCAGGTCGCCTTCATCTCATCTCTCCTGTTTGAAGCTACTGCCTGATATGGGTCCCGCCATCGACGCCGCCACCTTCAGATCGTCCACGAACAGCTTGTACTCGCGCGCCTTGTCGGCGTTCTCCGGCAGGCGCAGCAGATACGACGGATGCACCGTCTGCACCGCCATCCCACGCGCCAGCCTCAGCGGCATGCCACGCTCCTTCAACACCGCCACCGCCCGGCCCAGAACCGCCCGCCCCGCTGTGGCCCCCAGCAGCACCGTCATCCGCGGCGCCACCTGGGCACGCTCGATATCCAGCCACCACCGGCACGCGTCGATCTCCGAAATATCCGGCTTACCATGAATCCGCCGCTTGCCACGCAACTCGAATTTGAAATGCTTCACCGCGTTGGTCACATAAAGCTGCGACCGATCGAGCCCCGCCTCCGCCAATGCCTTGTCCAGCAACTGACCCGCCGGCCCCACGAACGGCCGCCCGTCCAGATCCTCGTGATCGCCGGCCTGCTCGCCCACCAGCATGATCGCGGCATCGATCGGCCCTTCGCCGAACACCGTCTGCGTCGCCGGCCCATGCAACGCGCAGCGCCGGCACTGCGAAGCCGCCACCCGCGCCTGCGACAGCGGGGAGTTCGGCACGGGATCCACCGGGCGAAACACCCGCAACGTGGGCTTGGCCGGAGACACCGTCGGCTCCTCGATCATCTTCTGCGTCCGCACGGCAGACCCCGCGATCAACGCCGGAATCAACGCCGCCTCCGGCAGGTTCTTCCAATACTTGCGCGGCATTTCAGACGTCATCGCGCTGATCTTCAACCGCGCAGGATTGAAGATCGAGGCGAAATAGACCTGCCAGTAATCCGCGATCCGATCATCCTTCGGCACATCCTCCAGCCTGGCCCCATCGGTGAACGCCAGGTCCTGGCCGTTCCAATGCGCACACCGATACGGCGTCAGGATCAACCACGTCATCCCCGCAAACCGCCGCACGAAAAAATCCGCATTGGCCTCCACAATGAAATGCTGCGGCTCGAACCAGCCGATATGGCGCACCACATCCTCGTCCTGCACGCTGCGAAACCGCAGAAACGCGCGCATCTTATGCGTGTCGCGCCGCACGGACTTCGCCAGCCGGTTCGCCCGGTCCACCTCCGGATCGGTGATCTGCTCCATCAGATGACGCGCGCCGCTCACCACCCGCCAGATGAGCCCATACAGCAGCGAAAACCGCGCCGGCTCCCGCGCCTGAATCACCGTCTGCGCCAGTTGCACCAGCCCGCGCGGCACCCGAAACGCCCCCTCTGCCGAAGAATTGTCCGCCGGCAGTTCGGCCACCGGCTCGCCAAACAGATCGTCCAGCTCACGCACCGACCACACCACATGCTCCGGCGGAATCCGCCGCAACGCCAACAGTCGCGCGGCCCTACGAAACCCCTGCCAGTCCACCTCGTGGTCCAGCACCACCGCGTGCATCAGTGAAACAACGACATCTGCTGCGCCCGGCGCTGCGGCAGTTTGGCCACCAGACACGTTGCATCGATCAATCGCGGCGTGTGGTCCGCCGTCACCACGAAGGGCGACACCTTCGGCAGAGACAGCCGCAGCCGCGCCAGGTCGTCCAGCCGCAACCGCCGATGCCGCCGCGCCACCAGAATCCGGTCCACCGACCGTACCCCCATCCCCGGCACCCGCAGCAACTCCTCCCGCAACGCCGTGTTCACATCCAACGGAAACCACTCTCGATGCGCCAGCGCCCAGGCCAGCTTCGGGTCCATCTCCAACGGCATGTTGCCATCGGCCCCGGTGGCCAACTCGTCATCCGTGAACCCGTAGAAACGCAACAACCAATCCGCCTGATACAGCCGATGCTCACGCAACAACGGCGCCGCCGCCGGCGGCAAGGATGCAGACGAATCAGGGATGGGCGAAAACGCCGAGTAATAGACCCGTCGCAGCCCATAATTACCGTACAGATTGGTGCTCATCGACAAAATCTGCCGGTCCGAGCTGGCATCCGCCCCCACGATCATCTGCGTGCTCTGCCCGGCGGGCGCGAACCTTGGCGCGCCCTTGTCCTTCGCCGCATCGATCGCCAGCCGCATCCGCCCCATGGACCGCCTTATGCCCGGCAGATCCTTCTCCGGCGCGAACGCGTCCAACCCCTCCTGGCTCGGCAGCTCCACATTGATGGACAACCGATCCGCATACCGCCCCGCCGTCGCCAGCAAGGCCGGATCCGCGTCGGGTATCGTCTTCAGGTGAATATACCCGCGAAACCCATGGTCCTCCCGCAGGCACCGCGCCACCTCCACCACCTGCTCCATCGTGTAATCCGGCGAGCGAATGATGCCGGACGACAGGAACAGCCCCTCGATGCAGTTGCGCTTGTAGAACCCCATCGTCAGCGTCACGATCTCGGCCACCGTGAACCGCGCCCGCTGCACGTTCGAAGACCGCCGGTTGATGCAATAAAGGCAGTCATACACGCACGCGTTGGTCATCAGGATCTTCAGCAGCGAGATGCACCGCCCATCCGGCGCGTAGGCATGGCAGATCCCGCTCCCCTCGGTGGATCCGATGCCGCCTTCCAGCGAATTCCGCTTCTCGGTGCCCGATGACGCGCAGGACGCATCGTATTTCGCCGCATCCGCCAGGATCGCCAGTTTATCCAGAAGCTCCATCACACCACCCGCGTTCTTACTCTGTTCTAATGCGTCGCCGCGTTTTTACAAGAGGAGCGGGTTTGCAAGACCCGCGTGGTGTGGTCGCATGAGGCATTCGAGCAGGAGACCCCTACATGCCCCATTCCCCGGAAGCCTGGACCAAGATCGGCGCCTACCAGTCGCCCGCCTTCTCCAAAGACGGCGCCCGTCTTTTCCACCTGCGCGGCACCGGGCTCCCCCAGGCCTGGGTGATGGACCTCGACGGCACCAACGCCCGGGCGCTCACATCGTTCGATGAAAAAGTCGCCATCGTCCGCCGCTCGCCCTTAGATGACCGCATCATCGTGGGCATCGACGCCGGCGGCGACGAACGCCAGCAGTTCCACCTCATCACGTCAGAGGGTGACACCACCGCCATCACCGAGGCTCCCGGCGTCATCCACGATTTCGGCGCCTGGTCGCCCGACGCGACCCGCATCGTCTACACCGCCAACGACCGTGACGAGCGCATCTTCGACGTGCTGATCCGCGAACTCGCCACCGGCGCCGTCACGCAGGTGCTCGAAGGCCCCGGCCAGATCTCCGTCAGCGGCTGGAACGGCGACCGCCTTGCCGCCATCGAAGACCACAGCTCGTCCGACCAGCGGCTTTGGATCATCGACCTCGCCACCGGCGCCACCAGGATCCTCCCCGCCCCCGGCCCCACCCGTTACACCTCCGTGCGTTTCCAGCCCGACGGCTCCCTGATGGGCCTCACCGACCACGGCGGTGCCGACTTCATGCGCCTTTGCCGCATCGACATCGCCAACGGCGGCGTCTCCCTCGTCCACGCCGCCCACGGCCGAGACGTCGAGGCGTGGTCCCAGGCTGCCAACCGCGGCAAGCTCGCCATCGTCGAAAACGATCGCGGCTATGCCCGCCTCTTCATCGACGGCACACAGGTCACGGGCCTGCCGGACGGCATCGTGAGCGATCTCGCCTGGTCGCCCGACGGCACCACGCTGGCCTTTACCGCGCAAAGCCCCACCGACCCCGCCGGCATCTGGCTCTGGCGCAACGGCATCGCCACGCCCCTGCTGCGCCCAGACCCCTTGGCCGAAGCGGGCATCGACCCCGCCACGATGGTCGCCCCCCATCTCGTAGAGTGGAAAGGCACAGACGGCACCTCCATCCCCGGCTGGTTCGCCACCCCGCGCACGCCCGCCCCGCCCGGCGGCTACCCCAGCGTCGTCTGGGTCCACGGCGGCCCCGCCTCGCAAACCCGCGCCAATTTCCGCGCCGACACGCAAATGCTGCTCGACCAGGGATTCGCCGTCCTGCTGCCCAACGTCCGCGGCAGCACCGGCTACGGCCGCGCCGCCATGGAAAGCGACGACAACCACCTCCGCCCCGCCTGCCTGTCCGATCTCGCCGAAGGCCGCCACTGGCTCGCGGCACAGCCCCACATCAACGCCACGAAGATCGGCGTCATGGGCCAGTCCTACGGCGGCTGGATGGTGCTCGGCGCCATCGCGCTCTACCCCGACCTGTGGGCGGCGGCCGTCGACTATTACGGGATCGCCGACTTCGTCACCCTGCTCGAAAAAACCGGCCCCTGGCGCCACGACCACCGCGCCCGCGAATACGGTTTCCCCCAGACCCACGCAGAGCTTTTCGCCGATATCTCCCCCATCCGCCATGTCAGCCGCGTCACCGCGCCGCTTCTGGTCGCCCACGGCAACCGAGACCCCCGCGTGCCCAAGAACGAAAGCGACACCTTCGTCACCGCCATGCAGCAACACCAGAAGAAGGTGACCTACGCGGAGTTCGACTACGCCGGCCACGGTTTCATCCGCCCCGCCCACCGCACCCGCATCTTCAACCTCGTCGCCGACCATTTCCGGGAGCATCTGGCATGAGCCCCGTGCTGTCCGGCCAGCGCACCTGGCGCACCCCGCTCATCGGCCGCAACGGCGCCGTGGGGGCCAACCACCCGCTTGCCACGCAAGCCGGCCTCGACATCCTGCGCGCCGGCGGCAACGCGGTGGACGCCGCCGCCGCCATCTCACTCACGTTGGGCGTGGTCGAGCCGCACATGTCCGGCCTCGGCGGCGACGGTTTCTACCACGTGCTGATGGGTGGCACAGGCCAGATCTACAACGGATGCGGCTTCGCCCCGGCCGCCGCCACGGCTGCCGAATACGCCGGGGGCATGGATGTCACCGGCCCGCGCTCCGTCTCGGTGCCCGGCACGCTCGGCGGCATTGCGGCCATGCACAAGGCCCACGGCAAACTCCCCTGGGCCCGCCTGTTCGAAGCCGCCATCGAGCACGCCAGGTTCGGCTTCGGCGCCAGCCCGCATTACGTGAATTTCGCTACCGAAAACGCCCCGCGTTTCGACGACGCCGCGCGCAAAACCTTCAGCGCGCCCCTCATCGCCAGCCTCATCCGTCAGGAAAACCTGGCGCGCACACTGGAGGAAATCGCAGCCGACGGCGTGGAGACCTTCTATCGCGGCGCACTCGCCAAACGCATCGCGGGCCACGGCACCCTCATCACCGAAGCCGACCTCGCCGCCTACCACCCCGAAGTGCAAACCCCCATCGCCATCACCTATCGCGGCTGGGACATCCGCCAGACACCGCCCAACTCCACCGGATTCTGCACGCTCCAGATGCTCAAGATGCTGGAACGCTTCGACCTCGCCACGCTGTCCCCCGCCGACCGCGTCCACATCATGGTCGAAGCCAAAAAACGCGCCTTCCTCGATCGCGAACGCTACGGCGCCGACCCCCGCTTCGAATCCGTCCCGGTCGACATGCTGCTGTCAGACGCGAACATCGACACGCACATGGCCGCCATTTCCATGGCGCACGCGGCCGAACCCTCGTTGCTCGACGCCGCCTCCGTCGAAGCCGACACCACCTATTTCTGCGTCATCGATCGCGACGGCAACGCGGTCTCCGGCATTCAAAGCATCAACAACGCCTTCGGCTCCGGCAGCATGGCCGGCGACACCGGAATCCTGCTCAACAACCGCATGGCCTACTGGCACCTGGCCCCCCATCACCCCAACCGCCTCGTGCCCGGCAAGCGCGTGCGCCACACCATGAACGCCGCCATGATCCTCAAGGACGGCAAACTCCACGCCGTCCTCGGCACCCCCGGCGCCGACAACCAGGTGCAGGTCAACTTCCAGATCATATCCGCCTTGTTGGACGACAACGACCACGCCCAGGCCGCCGTCGAACGCCCCCGCTGGACCAGCAGCCAACCCGGCCAAGGCGCCAACTGGCCCCATGGCGGCGATTTCACCCTCACCATCGAGGACGGCTTTGGCCCCACCGTGCTGGCAGACCTCGAACGCCGCGGTCACAAACTCAACATCACCCCGCCCCTCGGCGGCCCCTGCGCGATGAACGTCATCACCATCGCCGACAACAACCTCCGCATCGCCGGCTCCGACCCACGCCGCGACGGTTGGGCGGGTGTTTACTGAGCGCTGGCAGAAATCAAAAGATGTTCTTTTGTGAACAAAAAAACCAAAAAAAACTTTACAGATCGAGGTGCCTTTTGCGGGTATCTCCGCAATACGCGCGCTTGATCATGCTTCAACGAATGAAAGTCTTTTTTCTTCTTTTTCTTCAGAAAAAGAAGAAAACCCCGTGCGCGAGGCCCCCCCCCACGGCGCCAATCCGTCTTCGGCCTGCACGCCATTTCCGGAGATCATGCAACGAGCCTCGTCAACAACATCCTGCTGCCACGCTGATCGACACCACATCCGGCCGATCGGTCGAAGCGACACCTAGAGCGTAATGATTTTGAGTAAAAGCAAAATTATCACGCTCTACTTTTGTTCGATCGATCATGTTTATGCGTTCGGGTTAATCAACCCAAACGCATCATGATCTAACTCCAGCGCCGCCGCAGCCAGGCCCAAACCTCCCGCGCCACCGCCGGATAGCTTCGCCCGTGATACACCAGCCGATCGCCAACCATGGCGTTCAGCACAGGCAACGCATGAAACGGCACAGTGGGGTAGGCGTGATGCTCCACGTGATAAGGCATGTTCCATGAGAACCACATCAGCAGCGCCGAAGCCCGCGTGGTGCGCGTGTTCTCAAACGCGCTGCGCGTTGTGTCGCAGCCGGTATGCTCCGCCAAAAGATATGGCCGCAGAAACAACTGTCCGATCAACAGCGGCACCAGCCAAACCCACAGCAGAACAGTGGTTTGCAGTGCCACGGAGCCTATCACCAACGCCAAATAGATCAAAAGATATGCGCGTGCCTCCAGAACGACCAACGCCTGTTTGCTCTGTGGCACCCACGGCGCGCGGGACCGTCCCGCCAGCGCATGCCTGAACAGCACCCGAAATCGACCGTAGATCTGCAGCACACCCGAGAACAAAAGGGCCAGCTGCGTGTCAGACCGCGGATCAGCGCCCCCCAACAGCTCCGGATCGCGCGCCGGGTCTTGCGTATGCCGATGATGCGCCCAGTGAAACACGAAGTAATATTCATAGGGCCAGGCAATCGCCAAACCCGAGGGATAGCCCACAAACACGTTCAGCCACGGCGTGCGGAACGCGGTCTTGTGCGTGCATTCGTGCAACGCCGTGAACAGGAACGTCACCAGAAACCCCTGCGGCACCATCAGCGGAAATGCCCATAGCAGCCCGAAATCCGCCCGCACCCGCCAGATCGCAACCCCCAGCAGCACAATCGCGCCCCAATGCGTCACCGCACGGATCGCCGCCGCCCGATTGCCGCGCGCAGCCAGCACCCGCAACGCCGCCGGCGACACCGCGGGCCCACTCTCCACCGTCACCAACATGCGAGATCCCTCAAGCAGACAATCAAGATTGCAGAAACCGCGCCACCTCGGTGCGCAAGAACTCCCGCTCGGCCGGCAGATTGTGCGGATTGCCCGCGCGATGCCCATGCGCGGAGACGATCGGCCGCAGCGACACAGACCGTGCGGACGTCAACAAGTCCATTTCCGCTTCGTTGTCCGCCACCTGAAAATAACGATCCGTCGTTGATGGCATCAACAACACATCGGCGGTCACAGCCCCCATCGCCCGCGCGAAATCCCCGTCGTACATCCGGTTTCGGCTGATATCGCCGGCCTGCCAGATGTCGATCTGCGCCAGCAGATCGTTCGCATCGCGCCTGGCGAACGCCCGGTCCCACGACCCCTCCAGATATGCCTCCAGCGTGTCGAATCCCGACGCGCGCCACATCTCATCGCGGAAATACAAGTGCGACATCGCCCACCCCGCGTAGATCCGCCCCATGGCACGCAATCCCGCCACCGGCACCTCGCGAAAGGCATTGTCCCGATAAGCAGGATCGGCCACGAGTGCCGCCTTCACCGCTTCCAGAAAAACGAAATTATAAGGCGAGCACCGCGCACTGCCACACACCACCGCCACACGCCGCACCATCGACTTGAACGATGCCGCCCACTGATAGGCCTGCATCCCGCCCATCGACCAGCCATACACCAACGCCACCTGCGAAATGCCGAACACCTCCTCCAGCATCCGCCGCTGCGCGCGCACCGCATCGTGATACGAGATTCGCGGAAACTCCGAGAGCTTGAAACGATCCATCGAATTCGAGGGCGACGAGGAAAGCCCGTTCCCGAACAAGTCTGGAATCACCACGAACCAGCGATCCGTGTCCAAAATCCCGCCGGGACCCACCAGCCATTCGATGTCGGAATGCTGGGCCGAGAACGAGGTGGGATAGACGATCACATTGTCACGCGCCGCATTCAGCGTGCCGTGGCTGCGATAGGACAGAAGGAGATTCGGAAACACGTGGCCGGACTGCAACGCCACATCGCCGGCCTCGAAAATCTCACCCTGTGGCACCTCGATCTCTCCGCAGAGATAGGACGAACATACGGACGAGTAGTCCGCTTATTCTCCTCCTGTCCACAGAAATCCGCCGCTATTTCTGTTGCCTGACAGTCATGCGAGCCGCCACGATGCACCATCGCCGGAAAGGCTGGCATCAGCCTTGCAGGATCAAGCCCACCCTGAAGGAGCCTCGTTCATGCCTATATCCGGCGATCACGCCCTCTCCCGCCGCGCCCTTCTCGCCGGAACCGCGGCGTCCGGCGTGCTGATGACCCTGGCCGAAGCGCGCGCCCAGGGCATCACCCCCAAATCCGGCGGCACGCTCACCAGCCTGCTCACCCCCGAACCCGCCATCCTGGTGCCGGGCGTGAACAACCAGGCCCCCACGCTGATCGCCAGCTCGAAAATCTTCCAGGGCCTGCTGGACTATTCGATGGCACTGGAACCCAGGCCGGTTCTGGCCAAAAGCTGGAGCCTGTCAGACGACAAGCTGAGCTACACCTTCAAGCTCCAGGAAGGCGTCACCTTCCACGACGGCAAGCCGTTCACGGCTGATGACGTCATCTTCTCGATCATGAAATTCCACTTCGATCTGGCACCCCGCGCCCGCAGCGTCTTTCAAAAGATCAAGCAGGCCACTGCGCCAGATCCGCTCACGGTCGTCTTCACGCTCGACAGCCCATTCGAGCCGTTCCTGTTGATGTTCCACGCAACCGCCGCCGCTATCATGCCCAAGCACCTCTACGAAGGCACGGATTTCCGCAACAACCCCAACAACCAGAAGCCCATCGGCACCGGCCCCTTCCAGTTCGTGGAATGGCAGCGCGGCGGCTTCATCCGGCTGAAGAAATACGATGGCTACTGGAAGAAGGGCCAACCCTACCTCGACGAGATCGTCTATCGCATCGTCCCGGACAGCCAAAGCCGTGCGCTCGCCATGGAAACCGGCCAGGTGCTGATGTCCGGCGCCAGCGACATCGAACCGTTCGACGTCCCTCGCTTTCAGCAAAAACCCAACCTCGAAATCGAAACGAAGGGCTGGGAATGTTTCGCCCCCCTCATGTGGATCGAGCTCAACCACCGCGTCAAACCCCTTGGTGACGTCAAGGTCCGCAAGGCAATCAGCATGGCCATCGACCGCGATTTCATCCTCCGTCGCCTCTGGTTCGGCGTGGGCAAGGTCGCCACCAGCCCCATCGCATCCACCACGTTGTTCTACGACCCCGCCTCAAAGCTCGCCGCGCACGATGTCAGAGCAGCTAACATACTGCTCGACGAAGCCGGCTACAAGGCCGATTCGTCCGGCGTGCGCTTCAAGCTCCGCCATCTCACCTTGCCCTACGGCGAAATCTGGGCCCGCCTGGCTGAATACCTCCGCGCCACCTTCAAGCAGATCGGCATCGAGCTCACGTTGGAATCCACCGACACCGGCGGCTGGGCCAGCCGCGTCTCCGCGTGGGACTACGACACCACCATCAACTTCCTCTACCAGTTCGGCGACCCCACCCTGGGCGTGGAACGCACCTACGTCTCCACCAACATCCAAAAGGTCGTGTTCACCAACACCGGCGGCTACACCAATCCCGAGGTGGACAAAGCCTTCGCCGCCGGCCGCAACGGCGCCACCGCAGCCGAGCGCAAAACCGCCTTCGCCACCGCCCAGAGCCTGCTCATCGCCGACATGGCGCAGATCTGGATTCAGGAAATGTCTTTCCCCACCATCCACGACAAGAAGGCGCGCAACCTCATCCAGTTCGGCTCGGGCATTCACGCCTGCTACGACGATGTCTTCCTGGCCTGATCAGCAACGGCAATGAGCATCCTGCGCTTTCTGCTCGCGCGCATGGCAAAGATGGTGGCCGTCATCGCCACCATCGTCGTGGTGAACTTCCTGCTCATCCACGCCGCCCCCGGAGACCCCGCCAGCGTTCTGGCGGGGCAATCCGGCGCCGCGGACGCACGTTTCGTCGAACAGCTCCGCCACCAGTTCGGGCTCGACCAACCGCTTTCCACCCAGCTCTGGCTCTACGTCTCGTCCGTCGCCACCGGCGATCTCGGTATCTCCCACCTGCAACAACGCCCCGTGCTCGACCTCATCCTGGAGCGTCTGTCAGCCACCCTCATCCTCACGTTATCGGCCTTCGCTTTCTCCATCGCCGCCGGCATGGCGCTCGGCGTGGCGGCGGCCCAACGCGCCGGAAGCTGGATCGACTCCGCCTTGACGGTATTGGCCCTCGGCTTTTACTGCACCCCCATCTTCTGGGTCGGCCTCATGCTCGTCCTCGTCTTCAGCGTCTCGCTCGATTGGCTGCCCAGCTTCGGCATGATGACCATCGGCGCCCCGCTCCACGGCCTCGCCCGCGTGCAAGACATCGCCGCCCATCTCGTGCTTCCCGCCCTCACGCTCGGCCTGTTCTACATGGCCGTCTACGCCCGCATGACCCGCGCCTCGATGCTCGACTCCCTCGGGCAGGACTACGTCCGAACCGCGCGCGCCAAAGGCGTGCCCGAAGGCCGCATCCTGCGCCGACACATCCTGCGCAACGCCCTTCTCCCCATCGTCACCCTCGCCGGCGTCCAGGCCGGCCAGCTCATCGGCGGCTCCGTTCTTGTCGAAACCGTCTTCGCCTGGCCCGGCATCGGCCGCCTCGCGTTCGACGCCCTTCTGGCACGCGACTACCAGGTTCTGCTGGGCGTCTTCCTCACCACCTCCATCATGGTCATCCTGTTCAATCTCGCCACCGACCTTCTCTACCTCCTGATCGACCCCAGAATGCGCCCGGCATGAGTTTCCTTCACGCCTTCACCCGCAATCGCGGCGCCGTGCTGGGCCTGATCATCCTGGCCTTGGTCGCCCTCATGGCCGCCACTGCCTCCGTCGTCTTCCCGTTCTCCCCATGGGACATGCAAGGCGCCCCGTTCGCCCATCCCGGCGAGGAAGGCTTCCTGCTCGGCAGCGACAGCCTGGGCCGAGACGTCGCCGCCGGCATCGCCCACGGCGCCTATGTGTCGCTCCTGATCGGCGCCGTCTCCACCCTCGTGGGCCTCGCAATCGGCGTCTCGCTCGGCGCCATCGCCGGATACGCCGGCGGCCTGATGGACGACGCCATCATGCGCGTCACCGAAATCTTCCAAACCGTGCCGAGCTTCATCCTCGCCGTCGTCCTGGTCGCCATCTTCCGCCCCAGCCTCGCCTCCATCGTCGCAGCCATCGCCATCGTCTCCTGGCCGCCCGTCACCCGCGTCGTGCGCGCCGAATTCCTCACCTTGCGAAACCGCGAGTTCGTCCAGGCCGCCGAAGTGCTCGGCCGCTCCCGCTTCGCCATCATCGTCCACGAAATCCTGCCCAACGCCCTCTCGCCCATCATCGTCCTGGCCAGCCTCATGGTCGCCAGCGCCGTCCTACTCGAATCCGCCCTTTCCTTCCTCGGCCTGGGCGACCCCAACCTCATGAGCTGGGGCTTCATGATCGGCTCCGGCCGCAGCGTCATCCGTCTCGCCTGGTGGATGAGCGTCTTCCCCGGCCTTGCCATCTTCCTCACCGTCCTGGCCCTCAACCTCGTGGGCGACGGCCTCGCCGACGCGTTGAATCCCAGACTGTCCCGCCGCCGATGAGCCTGCTGCGCATCGAAAACCTCACCGTCGCCCTCCCTCAAGGCGCCGAACGCCCCCACGCCATCAGCGACGTATCGATGTCCCTCGATGCCGGCGAGATCCTGTGCATCGTGGGCGAAAGCGGCTCCGGCAAATCCGTCTCCGTCGCCGCCACCATGGGCCTTCTCCCCGCCGCCCTGAAAATCACCCAAGGCCGCATCCTTCTCGACGGCACCGACATCCTCGGCTTCTCCCCCGCCCAGATGCGAGACATGCGCGGCAAGCGAATCGGCATGATCTTCCAGGAGCCGATGACCGCGCTCAACCCGCTCATGCGCGTGCGCGACCAGGTGGCCGAGATCATGCAGGTCCACGGCGCCCCCGTCGGAAACCGCGTGCTCGAACTCCTCGAAGCCGTGGGCCTGCCAAACCCCGCCACGCTCGCCCGCGCCTACCCCCACCAACTCTCCGGCGGCCAACGCCAGCGCGTCATGATCGCCATCGCCCTGGCCCTCGAACCCGCCATCCTCATCGCGGACGAGCCCACCACCGCGCTCGATGTCACCACACAGATGCAGGTTCTCCACCTCATCCGGAACATCCAACAACGGCGCGGCATGGGCGTGCTCTTCATCACCCACGACTTCGGCGTCGTCGCCGAAATCGCCGACCGCGTCGTGGTCATGCAGCAAGGCGCTGTGGTCGAAAGCGGCCACGTCACCGAAATCCTGCAAAACCCCCAGCACCCCTACACCCTCAAACTCATCGCCGCCGTCCCCCACACCACGCCCCCACCACGCCCCGCCCCCCCGGGCCACCCCATCACGGGCCGCCCTATCCTCGAACTCGTCGGCGTCACCAAAACCTATCGCGGCCGCGGCGCCGTGCCCGCCGTCCACCAGGCCAGCCTGCGCATCGGTCGCGGCGAAACCCTGGGCCTCGTCGGCGAAAGCGGCTCCGGCAAAAGCACCCTCGCCCGCGCCATCGTGCGCCTCGTCATCCCCGAATCCGGCGCCATCCGCTTCCACGACACCGACCTCCGCCCTCTCTCCCGCGGCCAATGGAAGCCCTTCCGCAAACGCATCCAGATGGTCTTCCAAGACCCCGCGGCCTCCCTCAACCCCCGCCGCCGCGTGGGCGACATCATAGCCGAAGGCCCCGTCGCCCACGGCGAACCCCGGCACAAAGCCCGTGCCCGCGCCATCGAACTTCTCCGCCTCGTCCAGCTCGACCCCGGCGCCGCCGACCGCTTCCCCCACGAATTCAGCGGCGGCCAACGCCAACGCATCGGCATCGCCCGCGCGCTTGCGATGGAGCCGGAACTGCTGATCGCCGACGAACCCGTCAGCGCGCTCGACGTCTCCGTGCAAGCCCAGATCCTCGAACTTCTCGAAGACCTCCGCGTCCGCCTCAACCTCACCATGCTCTTCATCACCCACGACCTCAGGGTCGCCGCCCAAATCTGCGACCGCGTGGCCGTCATGCGGCGCGGCATCATCGTGGAACAAGGCCCCACGGCCGAGGTCTTCGCCAACCCCACCCACGACTACACCCGCGCCTTGCTCGACAGCATTCCCGGGCGACGGAAAAACCAAACATAGAACCTTCTTTTTCTGAAGAAAAAGAAGCAAAAAAACTTCCATCTATGGATTTGCGTATTCCGGAAATACCCGTAAAACGCCCGTATAGAATGAAGTTTTTTGGTTCTTTTGTTCACAAAAGAACTTCTGACGAAAAAGGCTTCGCATGACCCGCCGCATCGGCCAGGAAGCCGCCAAATCCCTCGCAGCCCGCACCCATAGCGGCTTCATCGCCCGCTACCTCTCAGGCGCCGCCATCCTCGATATCGGCTATCGCGGCTACAACCCAAACGTCGAACCCGTCGTCCCCCAGGCGATCGGCGTCGAGCTCGACTATCCCGGCTACGACGGCCACACCCTCCCCTTCGCCGACGCCTCCCAAGACGCCGTCTTCAACAGCCACTGCCTCGAACACATCCCCAACCCCACAAACGCCATCCAAGACTGGCACCGCGTCGTGAAAATCGGCGGCTTCATCGTCATCATCGTCCCGCACCAACATCTCTACGAAAAACGGGAAATACGGCCGTCACGCTGGAACCCCGACCACAAACGCTTCTACACCCCATCCAGCCTGCTGGCCGAAGTCGAACAGGCCCTGGCCCCAAACCACTATCGCGTCCGCCACCTCGCCGACAACGACGCAGAGTACAGCTACGAACTCGGACCAGACCGCCACGCCCAAGGATGCTTCGAAATCGAACTGGTCATCCAACGCATCGCCCCACCACCATGGACACTCGAGCCAGGCGAGCCCAGCTGGGACCTGGACGTTATTCAGCAGTAGCCTTGAAAGTTTCAGACAGCAAAGGCGTTCTTTTGTGAACAAAAGAACCAAAAAACTTTGATCGTTAAATACCCGGAACGATCGGTTTAGCCGTATCCTATGATCTCCGTAGGATTTTCAGACGAAACCGTTCCGGCACCCGCGTGAAATCCAAATGCGGCTTGGCCACCGTCAATGGCGGCTTGGGCGCCCGAACCCGCGTTGCCCGAACCACCGGTGCCACCTCGCCCGAACTCGCCACCGCCGGTGCATACTCCACCCGCGCAATCCCCAGCATCCGGCACAACGGCCCCACAGCTCGCACCGCCTGCGGACAAGCCGCCAGCAACGCCACCATCCCAGGCTCCGCCAGCACCACCCGCAAAAACCCCGCCTGAACAGCGGCATCGCTCGGCACCAGCGGACAAAGCCAGGCCAGCCCAACCGGCAACCGCCCCGCCACCTCGGAACATGCCGAAATCTCACGAGCCGCCACCACACCCCCAGCCTCCCGCCGGCACCTCAACACCACGCCGGCCAAAAACCGCGCCTCGATCGCCAGCAAAACCCCGCGCAGCCGTGCGATCCGCCGAACCACAAGCATCGCCACGGCGGCCTGGATGAACCCAGGCCGAATCGCATTGCCCACCGCACGGCACAACACCTCGGTGATCTCAAATATGCGCCGCGCACAGGTTGGAATGATGTCGGAATTCATGAACGAAACAAGAACATATCAGGTGGCAAAACGCAAGCGAAATCGACGCACGCACACTCCACCGCAACACGCCGCCCGAATATGATCGACCTGACCGACCAATGATTCTATTTTCGGATAAGCAACTATTGAGCGGGAGCGGTCCAATGCAGTCGTCGCAATTAAAAAGCACCCAGGCGCGCAGCCGCCCCGCAACCATCGCCCGCGTCGCCATCATGGCCTTGTTGCTGGCTCCCGCCACCCAACCCACCGCCGCCGCCGCCGCCGGAGACAACGGCATCTCCGGCCCACCCGTCATCAACCCGGCCTTCGGTGCCCGCATGCCCCGCAAGTGCAAGGAGGTCACCCACCTCCCCAACGAAGCCGAAGCCGCCGCCCTCGCGCAATGCGCCACCGAAAGCGGCGGCGAATCCGGCGCCTTCCGGCCCATGATCTACCTGTGGCAGAACCTGAAAGTACAAATGGGCGGCTCCCGCCCCTACGCCTACAACGCCGACTCCCACAGCACGAGCATCGACACCGAAGCCAAGGTCTACCCCATCCGCGTAACCGGCGACCAACTCAGCTGCACCGGCGCACCAACCTGCCTGACAAGCCACGCCGACAAAGCCGAGGGCACCTGCTACAAAACCACGTTCGGCGACTGGCAATGCCATTTCAGCCAGGTGTTCGGCATAACAAAAAGCGACGTCGAACTCCCGCCGCCGACGACTTACTAAGTCCGCCACTCGCATTTATATCTTAGATGGACGGCCATTCAACGTCCGCTCCTTGTCGGCGCTACGGCTAAAAATGCTACGAACCGACATATGTTTTATGTTTCAGTCAAAGTTTGACAGCGTTCATATATTATGGATACAACTTAGCTGTATTATTTGCTTAGCAGCTAGCTAATACAGAGGAATGATTATGGCGACGCCCGGTGTGCAATCACAAGTCCGATCGTTGGAAGCTGATAAACTTTTGGTGCTCTGCGAGGAGGTTACGCGCGCGACTGCAGAGAGCGTTCACAGGTTTATCGAGCCAGCACCGGGTGTGCTACTTCGAGCGACTTCTAAACAGCATAATATTATTTTTGGTCGGCGAGGTTCCGGTAAATCTACGCTCTTGCGCAAAGCCGCGGCCGATCTGACGATTGATCGACGCCCGATAGCGTTTGTGGATATGGAGACTTTC
>JANYFG010000001.1 GCA_025362815.1 Rhodospirillales bacterium | reverse complement strand
TGAAACCCGTCGGGTATGCCCCCCTTCTCACGTCAGGAAATGCCTTCAAATGCTGAGGTCCAGGGCTCGGCCCTGGCGGGGGTCGAGGGGGCAGCGCCCCTCGCCTTGCCTTTTTGAGCGCCCGTTAACTGGCCGACAGTGCCATCGCGGCCAGCGGTGGTTGCACGCCTTCGGGGATGGGGCATTCGTAGGGCGTCTCGGCTGTGCGTTCGGCGAGGTCGGCTTTGGCGCGGGCGATGAGGTTGGGGTCTTCGAGTGCCTTGATGGCGGTGGCGGCCATCACTTTGGCGACGTGTACCATGCCCTTATGTGCGGCCGGGGTTTTGCCTTGCGCGGTGAGCTGCCAGGAATGGCCGGGGGTGCCGATGGCGTAGGTGGCGGCGTGGGCCTGGACGGTGGGGACCACCCAGCTGACATCGCCGACATCGGTGGAGCCGATCATCGGCTTGCCTTTCACGTCCAGCGGCTTGACGCCGTCATGCAGCACCATGTCGGGCTTGGATTTCACGCCGCTGCGGCGGAACGAGTTGGCGATGTCGCCGGGCTGGAGGGTGGCCTGGATTTTTCGGGCGAAGTCACGGTCGGCCTCGTCCCATTCCGGCGCGCCCAGGCGGTCGAACTCGTCTTGCATGGCGCGTTCGAGCGGGGCGTTGCCAAGCAGGTTGGAGACGGCGGCGAGGATCTCTATCTCGACCTTCGTCCCGGTCATCAGCGCGGCGCCGCGGGCGCAGTCTTTCACCCGTTCCAGCAGCTCCTTCATTTCAGGCAGATCGATGGCGCGCACGGCGTAGCGCACGCGGGCTTTGGATTGTACTACGTTGGGGGCGATACCGCCGCTGTCGATCATGGCGTAATGGATGCGGGCGTCTGACGGCATGTGCTCGCGCAGGTAGTTCACGCCCACGTTCATAAGCTCCACCGCGTCGAGCGCGCTGCGGCCGAGATGGGGCGAGGCGGCGGCGTGCGAGGCTCTCCCGGTGAACGAGAAATCCACACGGGTGTTGGCCAGCGACAGCGCGTCGGCCACTTCGAAGAACGCGTTGGGGTGCCAGGTGATGGCGATGTCCACGTCGTCGAACGCGCCGGCACGCACCATGAAAGCCTTGGCGGCGCCGCCTTCCTCGGCGGGGCAGCCGTAATAGCGCACGCGGCCTTTCATGTTGTTGGCGGCGAGCCAGTCCTTCACCGAGGTGGCGGCGAGCAGGGCCGCCGAGCCCAGCAGGTTGTGGCCGCAGCCATGGCCGTTGCCGTTGCCGGGGATGGGGCGATGCTCGGCCACGCCGGCTTCCTGGCTCAGGCCCGGCAAGGCGTCGAATTCGCCGAGGATGGCGATCACCGGGCCTTCATCGCCGGCCTCGCCGATCACGGCGGTGGGAATGCCGGCCACGTTCTCGGTGATCTTGAAGCCTTGGCGCTTCAGCTCGTCGATATGTTCGGCGACGGAGCGGGCTTCGGTGTAGCAGGTCTCCGGCATGCCCCAGACGCGGTCGGCAAGCTCGATGAAGGGCTGGCGCTTGGCGTCGACGAGGTTCCAGATCTGGTCGCTGTTCTGCATGGGGAAGGCTCCTGCTGGGGTGGCGTTCATGCGGCGGGAAGGACCAGGGTCGCCTGTCCGTCCTCGATGTCAAGGTCGGTGCCGAAGGGGGCTGAGAGGGCTTCGAAGCGATTGAGGATGGAGAGGGCCTCGTGGCCCTCGGCGAGGCGAGGGCGGCCGCGCAGATAGCGCTTTTCACCGAGGCCGAGGCTGATCGGGTGGATGTCCATGCCGACGAGCTTGCCGCCGGCAAATTCGCAGACCGGCATCACGCTCTCCCAAAAGCGTCGATCGGCGGGAAAGCCGCGTTGGTCGTTGTCGGTGCGTTTGCGATAGACCTCGCCGGGTTTGAGCGTGGGGGCGGCACGGAAGCGTTCATAGCTGTCGGCGGGGAGGCGCGGGACCAGCTCGTTCTGGCCGAGGAAATTGCCGAGGCTGTAGAAGATCGGGCAGCCGCGGTAGAGCTCCATGCCACGCAGCAGATGCGGGCCGTGGCCGACGACGAGGGTGGCGCCTTCGTCGATCATGCGTCGCGCGAAGATCGGTAGGAACTCGGCGGGGGTTTCCTTGTCGGCGCCTTGTTCATGGGCGTGGAAGCTGACCAGGACGATATCGGCCATCTCGCGCGCCTCCCGCACCCAGGCGGCGATCGCCTCGACGTCGTCGGCTTTTGGCAATGTGCGGGTGCGGGTTT
>JANYFG010000116.1 GCA_025362815.1 Rhodospirillales bacterium | reverse complement strand
GGTGAGGTCGCACTCGCCCAGGGTGACGCCGCCGGTGCCGAACAGCGTTTTCGTCGCGCGCTGGCCCGCAGGCCCGGCTTCCCGCCCGCCACCGCCGGTCTGAACCAGGCGTTGCGTGCCCAGGGTCGGATCGAGGCGCCGCCGACGCGGGCCCAGGCCAGCGTCGCATTGCCAGATGCCGCACCCGTCTTGCCACGCACGAACGACCGCGCCGGCCAGCTCCAGACCGAGGCCGCGCAGACCAACGATGCCGCCGTTGCCGTGACCTTGCTGCGCAGCGCCGTGGCACTCGCCCCGCTCGACCCCTGGCCGCGCCTGGATCTCGCGCGCGCATTGAAACGCCAGGGACGTGGCCCCGAGGGACGCGCGCTGGTGGAGGAGCTGGCCGCCCGGTCCAACACCGCCGACGCGCATTTCGCCGCGGCCTTGCTGGCACAGGAGGATGGCCGCCTTGAGGATGCCGACATCCAGCTCGGCGCCATCACCCGCCGCACGCCCGACATGTCGCGCCTTCAGGCCCGCATTCGCACGGAACGCGACATCGCCCGTGCCGCCATCGGCGGCAATCTGGATGCCGGCGGCCGCCAAACGCTGATGGCCATCGCCACCCGGCCGGACCCCTCGGGTGCCACCGGGGCCGGCGTTATCCGCGCCTTCGGCACCGCCGGGGATCGCCGTGGCGCCGTCGAGGCCTCCCGCGTGGCGCTGGCGGCCAATGCCGGGGCCGGGCCTGCCGCCCGGCTCGCCATCGCCGGCGCGTTGCTGGGGGCCGATGCGGATACCGACGCCGCCGCGATTGCTGACCAGCTCAATGCCACCACTCTCACGGGCGATCAGCGCCGTGATCTCGCCTCGCTGCGTTCCGGCATCGCCATCCGCGCGTCTGACCGCCTGAACGAAAGCGGCGCGCAGGCGCAGGCCTTCGAACGCCTGCGGCCGGTCATCGCGCAGGACCCCGAGAACCCCGACGGGCAGTTGGCCCTCGCGCGGCTTTATCAGGGCGCGCGGCAGCCGTCGGAAGCCTTGGCGCTCGCACAATCCGTGTTGGCGCGCGATCCGCGCAACTTTGCCGCGCGCCAGGGCGCCGTGGACGCCGCGATCGCGTTGGGTGATCGGCGCACCGCGCAGAGTTTGGTAGCCGAGGCGCAGGCGATCGGGCCGAATGACAGCCGCCTCACCTATCTGCAGGCGCGCGTGGCCGGCAGTTTCGGCAATTCCACGCGCGCCCAGGCGCTGTTGCAGCAATCGCTCGAACAGCGTCAGGCCGAGTTGGGCAACGACCCGTCGCCCGCCGGCGGCGCCCATGCCTCCGATCTTTCAAACCCGTTCCTGCGCGGGACGAAACTCGCCGCAATCAGCGCGGCGGCGCCCACCGATCCGCTGAGCCGGCAGATCCTGCACGACCTCAAATCCAGCGAGACCAGCAACGCGCCGCAGGTCTCGTTCGCACCCAGTTTGCACACCCGCTCGGGCTCACCCGGCCTCGACCAACTGGCTGCTTTGGGCGCCACCATCGAGGGGCAGATCGCCACGCCGGGGATTGGTGGCCGGCTGGTGGTGAAGGCCGACGCGGTGCTGCTCAACAGCGGGCAGATCGGCAGCACGCTCACCACGCTGCAACGCTTCGGCACCAACCCCGTGCTCGGCAACGGCGCTGTCACGCCGAAAAATGTCAGCACCTCGGGCGTGGGCCTGGCCATCGGCTACAATCTGCGAGACGTGTTCAAGCTCAGCGCCGGCACCACGCCGTTGGGGTTCAAAACCCCCAGCCTCATCGGCGCCATCGAAATAGCGCCCCGCATCACCGACACATTGCGCCTGCGCGTCACCGGTGACCGCCATGCGATGACCGACAGCCTGCTGTCCTGGGCCGGGCTCACCGACCCGTCGAGCCGGATCACCTGGGGCAGTGTTGTCAGCTCCGGCGGCCGGGGCCAGATCGAAGGCCCGATGGGCGCCGGCTCGTTCTATGCCGGCGGCGGTTATTCAGTATTGGCCGGCCAGCATGTCGCGTCCAACACCCGCGCCGAGGCGGGCACCGGGTTTTCGTATCCGTTGCTGAAGGATCCGGATGGCGCGCTGACAGCGGGCGTTGATCTGGTTTATTTTGGATTCGCCAACAACCAGCGCGCCTACACCGTGGGCAATGGTGGGTATTTCAGCCCGCAAAGCTATGGCGCCATCAACGTGCCGTTGGATTATCGGGGCAAATCCGGAGATCTCGATTATCGCGTGGGGGTGACGGCCGGCTATGCCACGTTCCGGGAGTCGAGCAATGCGGTGTTCCCCAACAACCCGGATCTGCAACGCCAGCTTGAACGTGCCGCTTCCGGCAACGCGCTGCTGATCACGCGCACGCCGGCGCTCACGCGCAACGGGTTTGTTGGGGGGGTGCGGGTGGATCTTGCCTATCAGCTGACGCCCACGCTCTCGCTCGCCGGGTCGCTGCGCTATGACCAGGCGCCGCAGTTTGATGAGACCAATGTGATGGTGAAGCTGCTGAGCAGGTTCTGACGCTAGAGCGTGATGATTTTGGATAAAGCAAAATCATCATGCTCTAGGTCTTTGTTTTATCGATCATGTTCATGCGTGTGGGTGGAGCAACCCAAACGCATCATGATCTAGCATCACCGATTGCGTCGTGGCGATGGTGCATGACGCCGCGTCTATGCACCTACGGTTATCGGTGCAGGACGATGGCTGTGCCCAAGGATGAGCGGGCAGAGTTGGTGACGTGCCCGATGGCCGCGCGCCTTGCCGCGGGGACGTCGCGCGCGGCGATGGCGCGGACGAGAATCTCGATCTCGCTGACACTTTGGGCCTGGCGCTCCGGCCGCATCATGGAGCGGCTGCGCAGGCTTGACGTGCGCAGCACCAAGCGGTTGATGATGTCGAAGGCGATGGC
>JANYFG010000094.1 GCA_025362815.1 Rhodospirillales bacterium | reverse complement strand
GGCCCGGGTTGCTTCGTGCGTGATGGGATCGAGCGCTTCGGCGAGGAAGGCGCGAACCAGCATCATGCGGGCCTCCTCGGCGGGCACGCCGCGGCTGCGCATGTAGAACAGCTGCTCGGCGTCCAGTTCGCCCACGGTGGCGCCGTGGCTGCATTTCACGTCGTCGGCGTAGATCTCCAGCTGCGGCTTGCTGTCCATCTCGGCGTCCGGGCTCAGCAGAAGCGCCTGGTTCATCTGATAGCCGTCGGTTTTCTGGGCGTCCCGGGCCACTTCGATCTTGCCCTGGAACACGCCGCGCGATTTGCCCGTCAATACCGTCTTCACCGTCTGGCGGGAGGCGCAATGGGGGGCGTTGTGGCCGATGATGGTGGTGAAGTCGGCGTGCTGGTTACCGCCCAGCAACTGCGCGGCGTTCAGATGAACGATGGCGTCCGGCCCGGTCAGCCGCGCGTGGATCTCGGTGCGCGCCAGGCGGGCGCCCAAGGTCAGCGTGAAGCTGTCATACGTGCCGCCCGTGGCGATGTCGGCATAGATGGTGGCCAGCACGAAGGCGGCGCGGCTTTCGTCCTGCAGGCGCAGATGGGTGAGCGCGGCGCCGTCGGCCACCGACACCGAGGTGACGGGGTTGTGCAGATACGTGCCCTCGCCGACCGAAATCTCGACCAGGGTGAGTTTCGCGTCCTTGGCAAGCGTGATGGTGTGGCGTGGATGAAACGCCACGGCGCGGCCCTTGAGGTCGGTGCCGAGGCTGATCAGAACCAGCGTTCCGGCATCCACCCCGGCGGCGACGCTGATCTCCGCCCCGTCTTCGGATAGCATGGTGTTCAGCGCCACCAGTTTTTCCGTCTCGGGGCGCGCCTGGGTGCCGAACGACGGCCCGCCCACGCGCACCGCGGCGAGCGCCGGCGCGTCCGACAGATCGTCGCGGAACCGGCCATCGACGAACAGCAGACGCGGCGCGCCGAGATCGGGCACGCGCGCGAGAAGGCCCGCGCAGTCCGCCACCGGCGTCAGCGGCTCGTTGAATTCCACCTCGGCCAGGGGGCGTAGGCTGGTGTAGCGCCACGCCTCCTCACGCGGACCGGGAAGGCCGGATATGCGCAACAGCTCGGCGGAATGCTCGCGCACTGCGGCATCACCCGGCAGCCGCGCGCGCAGCCCCTCGAAGCGCGCCAGGAAGGTTTGCGCGGAGGCCTGCAGCGCGGAGGATTTGACGGCGGCGCTCATGCGGCCTCGGCCACGATGCCCGCATAGCCGTTGGCTTCCAGCTCATGCGCGAGCTCGGGCCCGCCGGAGCGGATGATCCGCCCGGCGGACAGCACGTGCACGCGGTCCGGCACGATATAGTCGAGCAGGCGCTGGTAATGGGTGATGACCAGGGCTGAGAAGTTCGGGCCGCGCTGGGTGTTGACACCTTCCGCCACGATCTTGAGCGCATCGATGTCGAGCCCGCTGTCGGTCTCGTCCAGAATCGCGATGCGGGGCTTCAGCAACGCCATCTGCAGCACCTCGTTTCGCTTTTTCTCGCCGCCGGAAAACCCGACATTGACGTTGCGCTTCAGCATGTCGTCCGGCATCGACAGGCGCTTCATTTCGGCGCGGGCGAATTTCAGAAAATCCGTGGCGGGCATTTCAGCCTCGCCGCGCGCGCGGCGCTGGGCGTTGAGCGCGGTGCGCAAAAAGTTGGCGTTGCCGACGCCGGGCAGTTCCACGGGATACTGGAACGCCAGAAACACGCCGAGTGCGGCGCGCGCCTCCGGCTCCATGGCGAGCAGATCCTTGTCGTCGAACGTGGCGGTGCCACCCGTCACGTCGTAGCCGGGGCGGCCGGACAGCACGTACGACAGGGTGGATTTGCCGGAGCCGTTCGGCCCCATGATGGCGTGCACCTCACCCGACGGCACCACCAGGTCGATCCCGCGCAGGATCTGCTTGTCGCCGATGGCGGCCTCGAGGCCTTTGATCTCAAGCATCATAATCTACCCTTTTAACCGACTGAGCCTTCAAGGCTCACCGCGAGAAGCTTTTGGGCTTCCACGGCGAACTCCATCGGCAATTCCTTCAGAACCTCGCGGCAGAAACCGTTCACGATCATGCCCACCGCGTCTTCCTGGGACAGCCCGCGCGACCGGCAGTAGAACAGCTGGTCGTCGCTGATCTTGCTGGTGGTGGCTTCATGTTCCAGCTTGGCCGAGGCGTTGCGCGTCTCGATGTAGGGCACCGTGTGGGCACCGCATTTGTCGCCGATGAGCAGGCTGTCGCATTGCGTGAAGTTGCGCGCGTTGTCCGCCTTGGGCAGCACCCGCACCAGGCCGCGATAGGTGTTGTTGGAACGCCCGGCGCTGATGCCCTTCGAGATGATGGTGCTGCGGGTGTTCTTGCCGATATGGATCATCTTGGTGCCGGTATCGGCCTGCTGCATATTGGTGGTGACGGCCACCGAGTAGAACTCGCCCACGCTGTCGTCGCCCTGCAGAATGCAGCTCGGATACTTCCAGGTGATGGCCGATCCGGTCTCCACCTGGGTCCAGCTGATCTTGCTGCGCGCACCGCGGCAGGCGCCGCGCTTGGTGACGAAGTTGTAGATGCCGCCCACGCCGTTGGCATCGCCGGGATACCAGTTCTGCACGGTGGAATACTTGATGGTGGCGTCATCCATCGCCACCAGCTCCACCACGGCGGCGTGCAGCTGGTTCTCGTCGCGCTGCGGGGCCGTGCAGCCTTCGAGATACGAGACGTGCCCGCCATCCTCCACGATGATCAGCGTGCGCTCGAACTGCCCGGTGTTGCGGGCGTTGATGCGAAAATAGGTGGACAGCTCCATGGGGCAGCGCACGCCCTTGGGGATGAACACGAAGCTGCCATCGGTGAACACGGCGGAGTTGAGCGCGGCGAAGTAGTTGTCGCCGGCGGGCACGACGGAGCCGAGGTATTTCTGCACAAGCTCCGGATGCTCCAGCACCGCCTCGGAAATCGGGCAGAAGATGACGCCGGATTTCGCCAGCGTGTCGCGAAAGGTGGTGGCGACGGACACGCTGTCGAACACCGCATCGATGGCGATCGGCAGGCGCTCGCCCTCCTCGGGTTCCACGCCGGCGAGGATGGCGCGCTCCTTCAACGGAATGCCCAGCTTCTCATACATCTTGAGCAGCTCAGGATCGACTTCGTCCAGGCTCTTGGGGCCGGGCTTCTTTTTCGGCGCCGCATAGTAATGCAGGTCCTGATAGTCGATGGGCGCGTGGTGGACCATCGCCCAATCCGGCTCTTCCATCTTCAACCACGCCGCATACGCCTTGAGGCGCCACGCCAGCAGCCATTCCGGCTCGTTTTTGCGGGCCGAGATCAGGCGGATGATGTCTTCGTTCAGCCCCTTGGGGGCCATGTCCATTTCGATATCGGTGGAAAAACCCCATTTATAGCCGCCCTCCGTGACAGAGGCGACGGCATCGAGGGTTTCGACGACTGCGGGCATTTCGCGGTCCTATTCAGCAGGGGTAAGGACGGACGCGGACAACGGCAAAGCCGCATCGCGCATATCCGCCAAGGTGATCGACAGCAGGGACTGCCGGATGGCGTCGTTCACGAGATCCCAACGGCCTTTCACGGCACACACGCCGCGCACGTCGCAGCCGCCGAGGCCGCCGTCGACGCAGGCCGTCAAGGCGATCGGGCCATCGATGGCGGCGATGACGTCGGCCACCGAAATGGTCTCCAACGGGCGGATCAGGCGGTAGCCGCCGCGCGCGCCGCGCTGGGACAGCACGAGACCCGCCGCGCTCAACGCCTTGAGCACCTTGGCCACGGTGGGCTCGGGCACGCATGTGGCGGTGGCGATGGAGGGCGAGGTTTGCACCGACGCCTCGCAGGCCGGCACGGCCGACAGGCGAACCAGCACCACAACGGCATAATCGGTGAGTTTGGATACCCGGAGCATGCGTGTCTGGCCCTAATCGGACCCGATCGGTCCTGATTAGAGGAATTGGTCCATCGTACCGCCCACGTCAAGGCGGGCCTGGGCTTTAAAGCGCGGCGAATGTCAGGCATTCCTGTGGCGGGCAGCGCCGGGCGTGAGGCGATCAAAAAAATGAACGGGGGATGCGGGCATGCTCGAAGGCAAGGTGGCCGTGGTGACGGGAGCCGGTGGCGGCATTGGGCGCGAGATCGCGGTGGCGATGGCGATGTCCGGCGCGCGCGTGGTGATCAACGATATCGGCGCCTCGCTCACCGGCGAGGGCCTCTCGGCCAGCCCGGCCGAGCAGACACGGCAGATCATCGAACAGCGCGGCGGCACGGCCGCGATCAGCACGGACAGCGTGGCGGACTGGGCCTCCGCCCAGCGCATCATCCAGACCGCGATGGACGCGTTCGGGCGGGTGGACATCGTGGTGAACAACGCCGGCATTCTGCGCGACGTGATCTTTCACAAGATGACGCCGGAGGATTGGCTGTCCGTCATCAACGTGCATCTGAACGGCAGCTTCTTCGTCAGCCGCGCCGCCGCGGAGCATTTTCGCGCGCAGTCCAGCGGGGCCTATGTGCACATGACCAGCACGTCCGGCCTGGTGGGCAATTTCGGGCAGGCGAATTATTCGGCGGCCAAGCTGGGCATCGTGGCCCTTTCGAAATCGATCGCGCTCGACATGGCGCGCTACAACGTGCGCTCCAACTGCATCGCGCCGTTCGCGTGGAGCCGGATGACGAGCTCGATCCCCGCAGAGACCGAGGCGCAGCAGGCGCGCGTGGCGAAGTTGCAGCAGATGACGCCCGATAAGAACGCGCCGCTGGCCGTTTATCTCGCGTCCGACGCCGCATCCGACGTATCGGGCCAGGTTTTTGCCAGCCGCTACAACGAGATTTTCCTGATGAGCCAAAGCCGCCCGCTGCGCAGCGTGCATCGCAGCGAGGGCTGGACGCCGGAGACGATCGCCGAACACGCCGCCCCCGCGCTGGCGGGATCGATGCTGAAGCTGGACCGCAGCCAGGACGTGTTCGGCTGGGATCCGGTTTGATCTTTCCAGACATTTGGGGTGAGATGTGGCGGGAACCAGGGCATGCCGAACTTGAGATCACACATCGCTGACAACCGGGCTTTCAGAACGCGCGGCAGGCTTTTCGCGCTTTACGCGCTGCTCGTGCTCGGAAATCTCGGCGCCTGGGCCTGGGCCCTTTATCTTTTTCGCCATCAGCCCGTCATGCTCGGCACCGCGCTGCTGGCGTATAGCTTTGGCCTGCGCCATGCCGTGGATGCCGATCACATCGCCGCCATCGACAACGTGACGCGCAAGCTGATGCAGGAGGGCAAGCGGCCGATCGCCGTGGGGTTCTGGTTCGCGCTCGGCCATTCCACCGTGGTGGTTCTGGTGGCCGTGGTGATCGCAGTGACGACGGTGCAGCTGGCCGCACATTTCGACGCCTGGAAGGATATCGGGGGCATCATCGGCACGTCCGTCTCGACGTTGTTTCTGTTTGCCGTGGCGGCGATGAATGTCCTGATCCTGTCCAGTGTGTGGAAGACCTTCCGCCATGTGCGGCGCGGTGGCGCGTTCGTGGAGGAGGATTTCGATCTTCTGCTGAACAGTCGCGGCCTGTTGGCGCGTCTGTTCCGGCCGTTGTTCCGGCTGATCACGCAAAGCTGGCATATGTTGCCGCTGGGTTTTCTGTTCGGCCTGGGGTTTGACACCGCCACAGAAGTCTCCCTTCTCGGCATTTCGGCCACCCAGGCCGGCCAGGGCATGTCGATCTGGTCGATCATGGTGTTCCCGGCGTTGTTCGCGGCCGGGATGTCGCTGGTGGACACGACGGACGGGGTTTTGATGTTGGGCGCGTATAACTGGGCCTTTATCAAACCGATGCGAAAACTTTACTACAATCTGGTGATCACGGCGGTGTCGGTGGTGGTGGCGATGCTGATCGGGGGCATCGAGGGGCTTGGACTGATCGGTGGCCATCTCGGCCTGCAAGGCTGGTTCTGGGACGGCGTCGCCACGCTCAACAGCAACTTCAACGGGATCGGCTTTGTGATCGTGGGGATCTTCATCTTCGCCTGGGTGGCGTCGTTGATCATCTACCGTTATGCGCGGCTGGATGAGGTCAGCGTGGTGACGAACGACATATAAGAGCCTTCTTTTTCTGAAGAAAAAGAAGCAAAAAGACTTTTATACATTGAGCCGATATTGTGGACCTTGCCGCAACACTGGCCCAATGTATGAAGTTTTTTGGTTCTTTTGTTCACAAAAGAACAGCCTTACTCCTCCCCGGGATCAACTCGTGCACCCGGGGTTGCGAATGCCTGATTGGCAGGTTTCTGTATCGTGTTGAGTGCCGCGGCCGCGCCCACGCCGGCTACGGCCATGACGAGTACGGCCAGGAAAAACATGCGCATGGTCGTGTCCTATTCGGCCGGATGGGAGATGGGCGTGGCGATCTTGGCCATTTCCTGTTCCACCCACAGGCTGTGATGCTCCTTGGCCCATTTCAGGTCCACACTGCCTGTGTCCATCGCGTCGATGGCGCCTTCCATGCCCACGGTGCCAATGTAGATATGGCCCATCATGGCAGCGATCATGCCAAGTGCGATGCCGCCGTGCAGCACCTGGGCGAGCTGCATGCCGGTAATATCCGTCACGTAGAACGGGAACATCAGCGCGAGGCCGGTGACGGTCAGGGCGCCGCCGCCCAGCATCACGATCCAGAACACCGCCTTCTGGCCGCCGTTGAATTTCTCGGCCGCCGGATGGTTGTGGCCGATGATGCCGCCGCCCTGTTTGAACCACTCCACATCGATGCGGTTGGGGATGTTCTGGCGCAACCAAACCAGGAACATCAGCACCACACCGGCGGCGAAGGGGAAGGCCAGGAAGTTGTGCGAGAATTTCGCCCATTCGGAGAAGGTGGTGAACGCGTCATTGCCGATCAGCGGCAGCAGAAGCCTCCGCCCCACCACCACGTTCAGGCCTGAGAGCGCCAGGATGCACCAGGAGGTGGCGGTCATCCAGTGCATGAAACGCTCGAACGCGCCGAAGCGCAGGATGGTGGCGACGCCGCGGCCACCCTCGATGCGGATGCGGCCGCGAATGAGGTAGAACAAGATGAGCAGGCCCAGCATGCCGAGCACGCAGGCGGCGGTGATCCATAGCAGCGGACCGCGGCGATAGTCGCGCCAGGTGCGGCCTTGCTGTTGGATCAGAACCGAAGCACGGCCATCGGGGATGGAGATGTTGCCTTGAACGTTGCGGAGCTTGCCCAGCAGCTCCTGCTCGTGCAGCTCCACGCGATCGGGGTTGAAGCCCTGGGTGGGCATGCCCTCGCGGGTGGTGGAACCCTGCTGCGAGGGACTGGCGGATGGGGTTTGCGCCAGCGCGCCGCCCTGGCTGAGGCACAGCGCCAGGCACAGCAGGGCCGCCGTGATGACGCCTGAACGGGGCTTAAACATTGATCGTCTCCTGATAGGCGGTCTGCCAACCCCAGGACCCTGAATTGTAGCCGCGCTTCAACACACGCTCGCGGTAGATCCGGGCGATGATCTCGCCGTCCCCGGCCAGAAGCGATTTGGTGGAGCACATCTCGGCACAGAGCGGCAGCTTGCCCTCGGCCATGCGGTTGGCGCCGTATTTGGCGAACTCGGCGGCCGATCCGTCCGCGCCCTCGGGGCCGCCCGAGCAATACGTGCATTTGTCCATTTTGCCACGGCTGCCGAAATTGCCGAGCTTGGGATACTGCGGCGCGCCGAACGGGCAGGCGTAGAAGCAATAGCCGCAGCCGATGCACAGATCCTTGCTGTGCAGCACCACCCCGTCGGCGGTGGTGAAGAAGCAATCCACCGGGCAGACGGCGGCACAGGGTGCGTCGTTGCAATGCATGCACGCCATCGAGACGGAGCGTTCGCCGGGCCGTCCGTCGTTGATGGTGACGACGCGCCGGCGGTTGATGCCCCAGGGCACCTCGTTGGCGTTCTTGCAGGCGGTGACGCAGGCGTTGCATTCGATGCAGCGATCGGCGTCGCAGAGGAATTTTACGCGGGCCATGTCTTGTCTCTCCTCAGACCGCTGTCGCGATCTGGCACAACGTCACTTTGGTTTCCTGCATCGCGGTCACCGGGTCGTAGCCGTAGGTGGTGAGCGCGTTAACGCTTTCGCCGAGCACGATGGGGTCCGCACCCTTGGGATATTTGCCGCGTTGATCGACGCCCATGAACCAGCCGGCGAAGTGGAACGGCATGAACGCCACGCCCGGCCCCACGCGCTCCGTCACCTGCGCCTTCACGCGGGCCTTCGAGTTGCTTTCCGCCCCCGTGACCCAGACCATCTGGCCGTCCCTGATGCCGCGGGCCGAGGCGTCGGCGGGGTTGATCTCCACGAACATGTCCTGCTGCAGTTCGGCGAGCCACGGGTTGGAGCGGGTTTCCTCGCCGCCGCCCTCGTATTCCACGAGGCGGCCCGAGGTCAGCACGATCGGGAAGCTTTTCACCACGCCGAGGTCGACGGCGCGCTTTTGCACGGTGCCGCCGATGTTGGTCATGCGGAACGACCGGTAATCCGGCATGGTGGGATATTTCGCCACCAGGTCGGGGCGCGAGGTGTAGATGGGCTCGCGGTGCACCGGCACCGGGTCCGGCAGGTTGAACGCGTTGGCACGGGCCTTCGCGTTGCCGTAGGGCACGATGCCGTGGGCGATGCAGACGCGCTGGATGCCGCCGGACAGGTCGGTCGCCCAGGACACCGTGTCGGGCGTGGCGCCGCCGATCTTGTCGATCACGGCGCGTTCGGCGGGCGTGAGATCACCGTCCCAGCCGAGCTTCTTCAGCACGCCGAGCGTGACCTCGGGGTAGCCGTCCTTGATCTCGGAGCCCAGGGAATAGCTGCCTTCGGCCAGCAGCGTGACGCCGTTGCGCTCCACGCCGAAACGGGCGCGGAAAGTGCCGCCGCCGTCTTTGACGTGCTGGTTCGTGTTGTAGAGGATGTGGGAGCCGGGATGCTTCTGCTCCGGCGTGCCCCAGCACGGCCAGGGCAGGCCGTAGGTGTCGCCATCGACGTCGCCGCCCTTGCCGCGCAGGGTGACGAGGTCGAACTTGTCCTGGTTGGCCATATGGGCCTTCAGGCGTTCCGGCGACTGGCCGGTGTAGCCGGTGGACCAGGCGCCGCGATTGATTTCGCGCGTGATGTCCTCCGCCAGCGGCACGTTGTTCTCGACCTTGATGTTCTTGAACATCTTGTCGGCGAAACCGAGCTTGGCGGCGAGGCGATACATCACCTCGTAGTCGTCCTTGCTTTCCCAAATGGGCGGCACCACACGGTCCGACCACTGGATGGAGCGGTTGGAGGCGGTGCGGCTGCCCTTTGTTTCAAACTGCGTGGCGATGGGCAGCAGATACGTGTTGTTCTTGCGTTCCGACACCACGGCGAAGGTGGTGGGGTGCGGGTCGGCCACCACCAGAAGGTCCAGCGCCTCCAGCCCCTTCACCATTTCCGGCATGCGGGTGACGGTGTTGCCGCCATGGCCGAACACCAGCATGGCGCGCAGCGGATTGCGCTGGTCCAGGTCTTCTTTCTTGCTCAGCACGGCATCGAACCAGCGCGTGGTGGGGATGCCGGGAAGCTCCATCATCTTCTTGTCGTCGAACCGTGACAGCAGGTAGTCGTAATCGACCTCCCACACGCGGGCCCAGTGCTTCCAGGCGCTTTCGGCGAGGCCATAGTAAAACGGCAGCGAGGTGACATCGAGGCCCGCATCGGTGGCGCCCTGCACGTTGCAGTGGCCACGGAAGATGTTCGCACCGGTGCCGGGCGCGCCCACGTTGCCGGTGGCCAGCAACAGGATGCAGTAGGCGCGCACGTTGGCGGTGCCGACGGTTTTCTGAGTGGCGCCCATACACCAGATTAGCGTGGCCGGCTTCTCATGCGTCATCATGTAGGCGACGCGCTTGAGCTGCTCGCCCGGCACGCCGTTCACTTTCTGCACTTCCTCCGGCGTCCATTTGGCGACCTCGCGGCGGACGTCGTCCATGCCGTAGACGCGCTGGGCGATGAAGGTGGTGTCTTCCCACTTGTTCTCGAACACGTGCCAGAGAATGCCGTAGATGGTGGGGATGTCGGTGCCGGGCCGGATGCGGATGTAGTCGGTGGCGTGGGCCGCCGTGCGGGTGAAGCGCGGGTCGATCACCACCAAGTTGGCGCGGTTCAGCTCCTTGCCGGTGAGGATGTGCTGCAGCGACACCGGGTGCGCCTCGGCGGGGTTGCCGCCCATGATGATCATGGTTTTCGAGTTGCGGATGTCGTTGTAGCTGTTCGTCATGGCGCCGTAGCCCCAGGTGTTGGCGACACCCGCGACGGTGGTGGAGTGGCAGATGCGGGCCTGGTGATCGGCCGAATTGGTGCCCCAGAAGGCCGCCATCTTGCGGAACAGATACGCGCCCTCGTTGCTGAACTTGGCGCTGCCGAGCCAGAACACGCTGTCTGGCCCCTGGTCCTGCCGGATTTTGAGCAGCTTGGCGGAAATCTCGTCGATCGCCGTGTCCCAGGTGATCTTCTGCCACTGGCCGTCGACAAGCTTCATCGGCGTGCGCAGACGACGCGCGCCTTTGACGATTTCGCGCACCGAAGCCCCCTTGGCGCAGTGGCTGCCACGGTTGATGGGGCTGTCGAACGCCGGCTCCTGGCGCACCCACACGTCGTTCTGCACCTCGGCGATGACGGAGCAGCCGACGGAGCAATGGGTGCAGACGGATTTCACCGTGGTGACGGAGATGGCCGGGTTCGCGGCGGCGGCCTGGGCGCGTTTGACGGAGCCCAAAGGAAGGCCGGCGAGACCCACGGCGCCGGCGGTGAATCCGGCGCGGCGCAGGAAGGCGCGCCTGTCGAGCGGGCCGGATGACAAGGCGCCGAGGGCGGATTGCAGGTGGTTCTTCTGCGCGATGGCGTGGCTACGTTTGATCAGCATGTTTGTGTGCCCCGCGCGCTCAGTAGCTGTTCACTTTGTAGAATTGCTTGATGTGCTCGCTCTCTTGGTAATGCGAGCCGGCCTTGCCGCCGCTGGGCTTCATGGCCTGGGCGGGCTCGGCGATCACCACGCTCGCCACCGCCGTGGCCGCGGCGGCTGCGCCACCCAGGCCGATCGTGGCGAAGAAGCCGCGGCGCTGCACCGTTTTGGGCTGTTTTGTGTCGGACATGGGTGCGTTTCCCGTCATGCTGCGAGGCTTGCGGCCTGGGTTTCGATGTCGATGAGCCGGGCCGCCAGGCCTGCCACCGATCGGTAGAATTGGGCTGCCTCGGCACGGCCGAGGTCGTGGAACAGGCGGCTGGACCAGCCTTGGATATGCGCCTTGAAGAAGGCGGCATCGTCGATCGAGGGGAGTTGGAGGTTGGGGGGATCACGAATGAGGGCCGCCATCACTTCGAACAGGAAGGCGATATGGTCCTCAGGCTCCGACAGGCCTTCGGTGCGCACGAAACCCAGCGCCTGAAGGTCGCGGCGCACATCGGCCAGCGGGCGCTCATGCACGAAGCCGGTGAGGTAGTACGATGCATACGGCAGCAATTCGCCACCGCCGAGGCCGGTGAACAACGCGAAATGCTCACGCTCCACCAGGGCCTGTGTGGTGGCGGCCGCGGCTTCGGCCAGCGTGCGGCGCAGATCCACAAGCGGGCCCTCGCCCTGCACGGGGGCGGCCAGGCGGCGCAGCAAGGCGGCGTCCGGAGCATGCCAGAGCAGCGTTGCCAGAAGGGCGTAGGTGTCGGCCCGGGCGGCATCCACCTCGTCGAGCGTGTCGGGCGGCGTGAGCTCGGCTTCGGCGTAGAGATCGGGGCGCAATTCGGTGCGGGGGATGCCGGTGGCGGCCTCGACCGCGAGCACCCGGTCCGGCGGCACACGCTTCCAGCCGGACACCGCGGGCTGCGACACGCCGATGGCACGCGCCAACACAGACACGCCGCCGATGCTGCTCAGCGCCCGTTCCAACCCCGCTTCCCGTAGTCCTGTCCCCGCCAAGGTCGATCTTTCTTTCGCGTGCGCATCGAACACACGCTTTTGTTACTCGGCATAAGTGCGACTTATGCCGAGTTCCGCAAGAGACTTGCGTGGCGGATCAGACCGGTGCCGCCCTGCCGCCGCGCCTGGGCCGAACGGCGTGCGGTGGGCCTGGCGCCGTGGGGGGCGCGCTCGCCAACGGCTGCGGTGGCGATGGGGCGTCGCCCGGGGGGAGGATGTCATCGGGTTCGGCGACGGGGATCGCGGCTGGGGCTTGCGCCAACGTGAGTTCGGCCAGCGGAGACGGGGGGGGGGGCTCCGGGGGTGGCGCCGCATCCGGATCTGGCGGCAGATCCTCGCCGATGGCCCGCGACAGCAGGCGCACCAAGTCGTCCGCCGCCCGCATCGGGCCCCAGCCGGGCGCGCCGCCGGGGGTATTCCAGTCCCAGGCGTAATCGGCCGGGCCCACGAAATCGCGTATCGAGATATCGGCCGACCACATCCGGCGCAGGGCGATCTCGCGCCAGCCGTCCGGGATCGTGCGGCCGAGCCAGGCGGTGATGTCCTCGAGCGGGATGCTGGCGGCGTCTGGCGGTGTTTCGACAGCTGGCGTTTCGCACGGGACGTTGGGGCTTGGCGCGGGCTGAGAAACCGAACTCTGGGTTTTCCGGCGCGACCAGCGTTGCGCGAAGCCTTCCGGGGCTTTGTCGGTCATGCCTGCTCATCCGGTTTTTCGGCGGACCAGTCGCGACGTTTACGTTTTATAAACGCGCGTTCGACATGATGGGCCTGGATGAACTCGGCCAGCAGGCCGGCAATCTCGGGGGGCATCGGCACGTGTTCGACAATGTCATCACCCGCTTCGGTGTAGGCCTCGCCCTCGGCGGGGTCGGCGGTGATGCCGACGATCTCGGGCATCCCAGCGCCAGACCCGGCGCGGGCGGCGATCCAGATGCGGGGCGCGTCGCTGGCGAGGTTGTCGCGGTAGGTTGGCGTGTCGGTGCGATGCAGGTCCAACGCAAAGCAGCCGGCGAAGAAACGCGCGCCGGTATCGGTGTCGCCCAGGGGCGTGGCCGCGGCGATGGCGGGATCTCCCGGCAGGACCGCAACGGGAAGCCACAGGTAGTCGGCCCATGGGCTGACGGCCCGGCGACGTTCGAGAACGACACTGACCAGGACGGTTTCCGTGGCCATTAGCGGGGCTGCCTCATGCGGGCGGTGCGAACGGAAAGCCGGTCAGCAGGTTCTGCGGCTTCAGGCGCACCAGGTTGTCGGCGTTGGCGGCCAGCATGAGATAGATCGGGCGGCCCTGCATGTCTGGCCGGATGGGGGCGTCGCTGCGTGGCATGCAGCGAAACAGGGCCAGCAGGCGTTCGGCGTCGGGGCTGTCCTCGCCGGCCCACAGGGCGTTGCCGATCCGGGTGGCCTCGGTGTCCAGCCCGATGAACCAGCGCCAGTCGGGATCGGCGAGCGTGGGCAGCGGGTCGATGTCTGTCTCGATGGCGAGCATGTGGCGCAGCCAGACGGCGATGGCGCGGCCCAGCGCGTCGCGGCCACCGGGCGTGCCGCCGAGGTTGAGCACGGTGTCGAAGGCGTCGCTGCGGCCCCAGTAATCGGCCGCGTTGTCGGAGGTCAGCACGGCCAGCTCCGCCACGGCGGGCGGTGCCAGCATGGCCAGCAGCGGGCTGGCACGGCGTTGCTGCTCGTGGGTTTCGATGGAATCGGCGTCGGCCAGAAGGATGGTGCCCTCATGGTAGGTGACGCGCTGGGGGCGGAAGAACAGCTCGGCGGCGCGCACGGTGGCGGCGTCAGTGCAATCATGCAGGGCGTTGCGCAGAATCACATGAACGAGTTGCGCCATGAACAGCGGCGGCGTGGTGGCGTGCCCGGCGGTGGCGAGGCGCAGATAGGCGGCCTCGATGCTGGGGGCCGCCATCAACGCGTCGCGGAACGAGAGAAAGACGGACCAGTTCTCGGCGGCATCAGGATCCGCCAGCGCGGTGGGATCGGCCGGGGCGCCCGGGTCTTCGAGCAGCTTTTCGTGCAGGGCGCGTTCGGCGGGGCAGGCATCGTCTGGCGGCATCAGCTCGGGCCGGGCCAGGAAGGCGCGCAGGAAATCGTCGGTCAGGCGCAGAAAACCGTCCGGCGTGCGATCCAGCAGCAGATGGCCGGAGGACACCCAGAACTCGTTCAGGGGGCCCGCGCTCACGAGCTCTCGCCTATCAGCTTCGAGAGATCGATCGGTTCTGGGTCCTCATCGGTCTCGATCAAGGCAAAGACCGGGGCGAAGACCGGGGCGGGCTGGTCGCCGCGTGGCGTGAGGGTGCGAAACCGCTCCTCCAGCCCCGCCTCGGTTGTTGTGCGTTGGACGGCGATCACGGTGCCGAGCGGCAGATCGCAGAGCGAGGCGGCGAAGGCGACCTCCTCGCGCGCCGCCGCAAGCGCCGTGGCGGCATCGGGGGCGCCGAAATGGGTCAACAGCTTGTCGGCGAGCAGCCGCGCCACGTGGTCGCCGCAGCCCTCGGCCACTTCGACAAGCGTGGACCAGCCGAGACTGTCCACGCCCAGAAAACCGGAGCGCAGCGCCACGCGGGCCTTGTGGGACAGGGTGGCGGGGTCGGCCGGGGCGAACACGAAGGCGCCGGACACCGCCCACTCGCCGGGCGTGGCCGCGCGCTCGAACACGAAGGTGTCAGACGGGTCCAGTTGGAGCGTGCGCGGCAGCTTCATCGGCCGACCCTCTGGCTGGTTCAACGCCCGACCTCGCCATCGACCATCCAGCTTGGGGTTTGCTGCACCGCAGCCAGGTTCTTCACGGTGCCGGGCGCGCCGTAGCGGCGCCAGCTTGCCAGGGCCGCCTTGGGGCCCTGCTGCGACCAGCCATCCAGGGCCAGCATGAGATGGCGGCCGAAGCTTTCGAGGAACGGGCCGGATTCGAAATCGTCGAACCCTTCATCGATCAAGGCCGCCGGCGGGGCGCCGTCGCCGTAGTGGGTGGCGAGCAAGCGCAGGGTGAAGCCAAAGACGAGCCAGGCGGGCACGTCCTGCTCCAGGCACGCCCGCGGCCAGTCGATCTGCGCGCCGCCGACCAGGGCGCCGTCGAAATGCACGCGGTCGGGCCACACCAGGGTGAGCGGCTTTTCCGGCGGGCTGATGGCCGCGAGCGAATCGGCGATGGCGGCAAGGCCCGCGAACATCACCTGCCGGGCATCGGCCAATTTTTCCTCCGGCTCCAGCAACACCGCGCATTCCACGACATCCGGCCGCCTGACCCAGATCAGCAAGCCCGCACCGGCACCCGCCTCGGCCTCGGCGCGCGCCCGCTGCATGGCATCGCCCCCTTCGCGCAGGGCGATTTCGGTATAGGGCGGCGGCAAAGCAAGCACGGCTTGTCTCCCTCGTCGGACGAGACGCCTATATAGGAGCGTTGCCATCAAAGGACGAGTTCATGCCGCCGAGCCCCCATCAGTCGGACCGCCCCACGCTTACAGGCCGCCCCGTGTCGTCTGAGCGGATCGTGTTCGCCTGTTCCTGCGAGGACACGATGGTGCTGGACGGCAAGGCGCTGGCCTGCGCCGGCGGGGCGCTGCGGACGGCCACGCAGCTGTGCCGCGCGGGGTTGGGCGCGGTTCGCGATGCCTTGGCCGAGCGCCGCCCGATCACCATCGGCTGCACGCAGGAGGCGCCGGTGTTCGCGGAGCTTGCGGACGAAGCGGGGGCCGAGATCCAGTTCGTCAATATCCGCGAGCAGGCGGGCTGGTCCGACGCGTCGGGCACCGGGCCGAAGATGGCGGCCTTGCTGGCGGCGGGCGCCGTGGCGATGCCGCCGACCGAGCTGGTGTCTTTGACCAGCGCGGGCGTGGCCTTGATCTACGGGCGCGACGAGGTGGCGATCGACGTGGCCCGCAGATTGTCGGACACGTTGGATGTCACCGTGCTGCTGTCCCGCCCCGGCGCGGTGACGCCGCCTTCGCGCGACGATTTTCCGGTGCTGCGCGGCACCATACGCAGCGCGCGCGGCCATCTGGGGGCGTTCGAACTGGTGGTGGACGACAGCGCGATCGCCGCCCCATCGTCCCGCGCCCAGCTGGTCTGGGGCACGCCGCGCGACGGTGCGCTGTCGTCCTGCGATATCGTGATCGATCTCACCGGCGGGACGGCGCTGTTTCCGGCGCATGACCTTCGCGATGGGTATCTGAGGGCCGATCCGGCGCGGCCGGAGACGGTTGAGCGCCTGATTCTCGATGCCTCCCGGCTGGTCGGCACGTTCGACAAGCCGGCTTATGTGCGGTTCAACGCCAGCCTTTGCGCGCATAGCCGCTCCCGGCGCACCGGTTGTTCGCGCTGCCTGGACGTTTGCCCCACGGGGGCGATCACGCCAGCTGGCGACGTGGTGGCGATCAGCGCCGAAATCTGCGCGGGCTGCGGCGCGTGCGCATCGGTGTGTCCCACGGGGGCGGCCACCTATGCGCTGCCACCGTCGGAGGCGGTGATATCACGGCTGCGGGTGTTGCTTTCCACCTACGCCCAGGCCGGTGGGCGGACGCCGGTGGTGCTGCTGCACGACGAAGCCCATGGCCAGGCGTTGATCGACGCCGCCGCGCGGCATGGGCGGGGGTTGCCGGCGCATGTGCTGCCGCTGCGCCTGAATGAGGTGACGCAGGCTGATATTGCCTTGATTTCAAGTGCGTATGCCTACGGCGCGGCCGGTGTGGTGGCGCTGATGCGCGGGCGGCCGCAGCACGATATCGCCTCGCTGCATCGTCTTATGGCGCTTTCGGCGGCCATTCTCGCGCCGCTTGGACTGCACGCGCCGTTGGTGCTGGAAACCGACGATCCAGACGCGTTGTGGACCATCGGCGCCGGGCCGTCGGTGGCTGCGCCTTCGCGGTTCATGCCGATGGCGACCGGCCGGCATCTGGCGGTGAGCGCGTTGAAGGAGTTGCATCGCGCGGCGGGGCAGTCGCAGATCGCAACCCCGCTCCCCCCGGAGAGCCCGTTCGGCTCCGTGGTGGTGGACACGCAGGGCTGCACGCTGTGCCTGGCGTGTGTGGCCGCCTGCCCGGTGGGCGCGCTGCGCGACGACCCGGACCGGCCCATGTTGCGGTTCGCCGAGGATGCCTGCGTGCAATGCGGGTTGTGCCGGGCCACCTGCCCGGAAAAGGTGATCACGCTCGCGCCACGGCTGGACCTTGCGGCGTGGGCGGCGGGCGCGGTGGTGCTGAAGCAGGAAGAGCCCTATCCGTGTGTGGCCTGTGGCAAGCCGTTTGGGGTGCGAAGCTCGGTGGAACGCATCGTGGCCAGGCTGTCCGAGAAGCATTGGATGTTCAGCGGCGCCGACGCCCGGCGGATCGACGTGATCCGCATGTGCGGGGATTGCCGGGTCGAGGTGGTGATGAACGAAACCTTCGATCCGCATGCGGCGCCGCCGAGGCCGCTGCCGCGCACGGAATAGAGTATTTCAAGCGGCATGAAAGACACGAAATCTTAAGAGTTTTGGACCACCCTCAAGGACGGCGCAATCGGCGTGACTTTTGGGGGCCTTTGATGTTCGATAATTTAAAACTGGCCTGGAAACTGTCGATCCTGGTTGCTGTGTTGCTGGCAACTGTACTCGGTGTCGTGGGCGTTGCCGTGTTGGGCACGGGTCGTCTGACCGCCGCCGTCGTCGAAACGGTGGACGTGCACAGCGTGAGGCTCGACAACTATCGCAGCCTGCAGATCAACACCCTGCAGATGTCGAGCGCACTTCGCGGCATGATGCTCGATCCCGCGCCCGAACGCGCCCCGACCTATCTCGACGCCCTTCGCAATGCGAGGGCGGGTGCGAAGATCAACATAAATCGGTTGGTTGGCATGGCCGCCGGGAATACGGCTCGGGAAGCGACGGTGGGCAAAGTGGCGCAAGCTCTGGCAGATTATGACAGCGCCATCGACCCGATCGTGAAGCTGACCATGGCCGGCGACATCGCCGCAGCCAACGCCCTAAACGCTGGCATCGGCGTTCCAGCGCGAAGCAAGCTGTCATCCGCGCTGGAAGAGCGCGTCAATACAATTCTGGCGGAGACATCGGCGTCGCGAGAGGCCGCTGTGGCACAAGGTAAAACATCCATGGCGATGCTTTTGATAACCGCCTCCGTCGGGCTGATTGCTTCGCTTTCGCTGTTGTTCGCTGTGGTGGTCTTCAAGATTTTGCGTCCGATCGCCGGCGTCACAGCAAGCATGACGCATCTTGCCGGGGGTGATCTGGATCTCAAAGTGGTCGGTGGCGACCGCAGGGACGAGGTGGGCATGCTGGCCCGCGCGTTGGACGTGTTTCGGACCAACGCGATCGCCGCGCGTGACCTGTCGGCGACGTTGGCGCACGAGGCCGAACTGCGCGTGGCACGATCCACGCGGTTGGAGGCTTTGGTGCAGGGCTTCGAGACCCAGGCCGGCAGCATGGTGGGTTTGGTAGCGGCTGCCTCCACCGAATTGGAGGCAACGGCGCGATCGATGTCGTCCACCGCGACACAGACGAACCAACAGGCCTGCAACGTGGCATCCGCGGCAGAGGAGGCCAGCGCGGGCGTGCAGACGGCGGCGTCTGCGGCCGAGGAGTTGACTTCTTCGATCGGCGAGATCACGCGCCAGATGCATGAATCGTCTCGGATCACGGGAAAGGCGGTACAGGAAGCGCGGCGGACAGACGAGATCGTGCGCGCATTGGCCGAGGGAGCCCAAAAGATCGGCGACGTTGTGGGGCTGATCTCCAGCATCGCGGGGCAGACCAATCTGCTGGCGCTGAATGCCACGATCGAGGCCGCTCGGGCCGGAGATGCCGGCAAGGGGTTTGCGGTTGTGGCGTCTGAAGTGAAGAGTCTCGCGCAGCAGACCGCCAAGGCCACCGAGGACATTCGCGCCCAGATCAATCAGATCCAATCCGCCACAGCGGACGCCGTCGACGCCATCCAAGGGATCACGGCGACGATCGAGGAGGTGCGCGTGATCGCCGTGACGATCGCCGCGGCGGTGGAAGAACAGGGTGACGCCACATCTGAAATTGCGCGCAACGTGCAGCAGACCGCGACGAGCACGCTGGAGGTTACGACAAACATTGCAGGTGTGAGCCAGGCGGCCAACGACACGGGGGCGGCGGCTTCTGAGGTGTTGGCGGCGGCCGGTGGACTGTCACACCAGGCGGAAGAGCTCAGTGCGGCATTCAACGACTTCATCACCGGCATTCGCGCGGCTTAGAGCGGGATGACTTTGGTTTGAATCATAAGGGATTCCCAAATCGGTAGGGATCTGATTCAAACTGTGGGCCGGATGGAGGTCGGCGGAGATGCCAAAACCCTACTCTATGGATTTGCGCGATCGTGCTTTGGCTCGCGTTATGGCCGGTGAAACGGTGCGCTCGGTTGCAGCCGTTCTGCAGGTGAGCGTGGCGAGCGTTGTGAAGTGGTCACAGC
>JANYFG010000092.1 GCA_025362815.1 Rhodospirillales bacterium | reverse complement strand
CTTCGGCAAGGCCTCCATCCGCGAGGACGGCCTGGTGCTGGTGCCGTCCTACCTGTTCGAGGTGAAGAAGCCTTCGGAAAGCAAGGGCAAGTGGGACTATTACAAGACGATCCAGACCACGCCGGCCGCCGAGGCGTGGCGGCCGTTGGCTGAGGGCGGCTGCTACTTCGTCAAGTCCTGATCCCACGGCGCCGGCCCGGGGTGTGAAAGCCCCGGGCCGTCGTCTCTCATCGGAATGCCTCTGCAATGTTGATGGTGCTCGGCTACAATCTCGGACCGCTGCTGGCGCAAAGTTTGCTCGGCCTGATCAACGGGGCGTTCTACGCCCTGCTGTCACTGGGTCTGGCGGTGATCTTCGGCCTTCTGAACATCATCAACTTCGCCCATGGTGCGCTGTACATGCTGGGCGCCGTGGTGTCCTGGGTGCTGCTGAACCATGTGGGCCTGGGCTATTGGCCTTCGCTGGTTGTGGCGCCGCTGATCGTGGGCGCGTTCGGCATCGTTTTGGAGAAGCTGTTCATCAGCAAGCTCTACAAGCTCGACCATCTCTACGGGCTGCTGCTCACCTTCGGCATCGCGCTGATCGTCGAAGGCCTGGCGCGCAATGAATTCGGCAGCTCCGGCATGGCCTACGCGGTGCCGGAATCGCTGCGCGGCGCCACCAAACTGGGCTTCATGATCATGCCGACCTACCGGGTATGGGTGGTGGTGGCGTCCTTCGTGGTGTGTATCTCCACCTGGCTGGTGCTGGAAAAAACGTCCATCGGCGCCACGTTGCGCGCGGCGACCGAGAATGCCGCGCTGGTGCAGTCGTTCGGGGTGAACGTGCCGCGGCTGATCACGCTGACCTATGGGGCGGGCGTGGCGCTGGCGGCGTTTGCCGGCGTGATGGCGGCGCCGGTGTATTCGGTGAACCCGAACATGGGCAGCAATGTCATCATCATCGTGTTCGCGGTGGTGGTGATCGGCGGCATGGGGTCCATCCTGGGCTCGATCCTGACCGGCTTCGGGCTGGGGCTGCTCGAAGGCTTCACGAAATTCCTCTACCCGCAGGGCTCCGGCGTTGTGGTGTTCGTGCTGATGATCATCGTGCTGCTGACCCGACCGGCCGGCCTGTTCGGAAAGGCCACCTGATGCAAATGGGTTTCACGCGCGCGCAGCTTGTGGCTTTCGCGGTCATGCTGCTGATCATCGTGATATCGCCGATGGTGGTCTATCCGGTGTTCCTGATGAAGGTGATGTGCTTCGCGCTGTTCGCGTGCGCCTTCAACCTGCTGATCGGCTATGTTGGCCTGCTGTCGTTCGGCCATGCCGCCTATTTCGGCATGGGCGCCTATGTCAGCGCCTACGCCGCCAAAAGCTGGGGGCTCTCGGCGGAGCTTTCCGTGCTGGCCGGTGCCCTGACCGGCGGCGTGCTGGGCGGGGTTTTCGGCATGATCGCCATCAAGCGGCAGGGCATCTATTTCTCGATGATCACGCTGGCCTTGGCGCAGTTCACCTACTTCCTGTGCACGCAGCTGTCGTTCACCGGCGGCGAGGACGGTATCCAGCAGGTGCCGCGCGCGCCGGTGCTGGGCTTTATCTCGATGCAGAACGACATGGCCATCTACTGGCTGGTGGCGGGCGTGTTCGTGGCCGGATTTCTGCTCATTTTCCGGATCATTCACTCGCCGTTCGGCCAGGTGCTGAAGGCGATCCGCGAGAACGAGCCGCGCGCGATTTCGCTGGGCTACCGGGTGGACGACTACAAGCTGATCGCCTTCGCGCTGTCGACCGCCATTGCCGGCGCGGCGGGGGGCGTGAAATCGCTGGTGTTCGGCATTGCCACGTTGACCGACGTGACGTGGCAGGCGTCCGGCGAGATTGTGCTGACAACCCTGCTCGGCGGGCTCGGCACCATTTTCGGGCCGGTGGTCGGGGCGGTGATCATCAACACGCTTGAATTCTACCTCAGCCCGTTCGGCTCATGGGTGACGGTGACGCAGGGCGTGATCTTCGTGCTGTGCGTGATGGCGTTCCGCCGTGGCGTGATCGGCGAGCTGGGCGCGAAGCTGAAGGTTTCTCTGTAGGGCAATATCGCTTTTGGTTGAATCGCGCCGCGATCAACAAAGCAATGAAATTGCTCGAAAAAATTAGGCTAGAGCGGGATGCGTTTGGGTTGCTTCACCCGAAGGCATAAACATGATCGATCAAACAAGAGTAGAGCGTGATGATTTTGCTTCTACTCAAAATCATCACGCTCTAGATCATGATGCGTTTGGGTTGCTCAACCCAAACGCATTAACATAATCAATAAAACAACTGGGCGGCATGTGACGGACAGCCGGAACGCATCATGATCGGATGTGTATCCGGCGCACTGCGTCAGGGTGCTTCCAGGGCGGTGGCGGCTATTCTTGGGCGGCTGTGAACGTCGCTGCAGGTGGGGCCCTGGCGCTTCAGCACGCGCAGCCCGTTGAACATCGCGATCTGCTGATAGTGCGTCCAGGCCTGGGCGAATGCGGCGTCGGATGCGACCAGGATAGCCACGAAATTGATGCCGCCGCGTGCGTCGACCACGGCGATGTCGGGGCAGCCGTGGACGAAATCATGCGCGATCCAGCGGCGTATGGGCCAATCCGCAGGCGGTCTGCCATCCTGGCGGGCGCGCCAGAGCTCGCCGCGCAACGCCCACATCGAGTCGAAACGCGAGGTCCACACCACGCCGGTGTTGTTCACCACGGGAAAGCCGAGCCCGATCCATTCGGAAAAAGCGATATAGGTGCGGGCATTCTCGCGCTTGATGATCTTCTCCAGCCGAACCTCGGTGGAGAGTTCCGGCTCCACGGCTTCCTCGATCCAGGGGCGCATGCGGTTGAGACCGGTGGAGGCGAACAGGAACAGGGCCACGCCGGCCAAGGCGGCACAGGGCGCCAGACGGCGGAGGGAGAAGGCCACCGCCGGCAGCCGCGCGCGCGGCAGGATTTCCACCGCCCACAGCACCAGCGCCAGCACGGTTGTCATGACGGCCGGGATGGTGTGGTAGAACCAGTCCTTGCCCTGCAGCAGGTATACCACGGTGGCGCCGACCGCGAAGGTGGTCAGAATGGCATACAGGTTGGCGTTGAAGCTCGACCGGGCCGCGAGCTGCCGGTTGCTGACGAGCCAGAGCAGACACGCGACGCCGACGCCAAAAAACAGCACGCGGGCGGTGGAGAGAAGGTCTGTCAACGTGGTGTCGGTGCCGCCATACAGCGCCAACGCGAGCGGCACGGCGTATTTCAGAAAGGCCGGGCAGAAGATCAGGATCGCCACGGCATACAGCAGGGCCGCGAAAAACGCCGCCATGGTCTGGGTGCGAAACAGCGTGCGGTGCCGGAGCAGGCCCAGCAGTTCCGGCAGGATGAAGGCCAGGCCGTAGGTGGGCTTCAGCGCGCAGCCGAGCCCGGCCAGGATGCCCACGGCGAGATTGGTGCGCCGGCTCAAAGTGGCGCCATCGAGCCACACGGCCATGGCGCAGAGATAGGGGAGGATGGAGGCCGTCATCAGATGCTCGCGTTGGCCGAACTCCACGCCGGGCAGCACGAGCAGAAGGGTTGCGATAACGGCAAAGCTGGGAATGCGATGGGCGAACAGCGCGCTGCGGCCGTGCAACAGGCAGGCGCTCCACCACGACGAGGCAAGCACGAGGATCGCGAAGAACGGGATGGCCACGAGTTTCGGCGGTGCGCCGACGGCGTTCGCCACCCAGGCCGGCAGCGCGTAGATCCAGACGATGAGCGGCGGATTGACCTCCACCAGGTCTTCATAGAGGCGCTGGCCGGCGAGCCATTTGCGGGCGACGTAGAGAAGCCAGGCGACGTCGTCCTTCTGCGGCGAGCGGATGGCGGTGGTGAGCACCAGCGCCAGCACCGCCAGCAGCACGATCAGCGCCACCACGCTGCCGCCGCGCGCGCGCAGCACACGCGTCAGAGTATGGGTGCGCAGAAGGCCCAAAGCGGCCAGGCCCGCACGGGACACCGCGGTGCCGGGATGGGATGGTGCGGCCGGTGAAGGGTGCGGGGTCCAGGCGGTCACGATGCGACAGTCTTGCTGATGGGTGAAGCGGATGGACGTCTCAGGCGGTTGGGCGAGACGCTTGACCCTCGGCTGATTGCGTTGTCACACGCGGTCTCGTGGAGTTAAAGATCGTATGACGGCGGTTCGGACGCGATTGCGATGAAAAAGCGACAGCTGCCTCGTGTAGCCGCTGCCGGTGGCTCAAATAAGGCAGCGTTGCGGTGTAACGGGTGGTCAGAGCAGGCTGGCGCCGATGTTGACGGTGAGCGCGATCACCACAGTGTTGAACAAAAATCCTAACAATCCGTGAACCGTGGCCAGCCGGCGCAGGGTGCGCGAGGTGATCTGGACGTCCGACACCTGAAACGTCATGCCCAGCACCAGGGCGAAATAAACGAAATCCCAATAGTCGGGATCGTCGTCGGCGGGAAACTCCAGGCCGCCGGCGGGGCCGTGTGCCGAACCGGGCGCGCCTGGCGCCATCTCGTAATATTCGTGGGCGTAGCGCAACGCGAACACCACGTGGGTCATCAGCCATGAGGCGAACAGCGTGTAGGCCACAAGCGCCACATGCAGGCCACGGGCCGATGGCTCCATCCCCTTGCTCGCGGAGAATTCGAGGATGATGGCGGCGAAGCTGGCGGCCACCGCGCCGATGGTGATCCAGAAGATCGACCACTCGCCCTCCTCCTGCGCGATGGCGTCGGCGGGCATGTGCTCCGGCGCCTGCACCGTGAAGAGGTGGAAGATCATCACCGTGAACACCGTGACGAACGAATCCCAGGCCATGATCGCGCGTGTCGAGGGCGCCAGAGTGGCGGGGAGGAGGGTGAACACGATCGCACCCAGGATGGCTGCGATGAACAGCCGCTTGCGGCCGATGATGGCACGCCAGATCCTTGCCCCGAAACTCATGCGCGTTTCCTCCAATCCGGCTATCGTTCCCGCTCTGCACCACGATGGCGCATGCGGTGCCTTATGACGCGGCGAGGCCTGATTCGTTCCTTATTCGAGATGTATGAAGAGTATTTGCGTTATTAAGCAGGCTGAATCGCAAATCGGTTAGCGCAATATACCTTTTAGGTTGATTTCAGTTGCATGAGAGACGATCACACATGTGTGAAGAAGGCACAAGAATGTGCCGTGCAGATCTTGCAGTGCCGCGCCGGCGTGTTGATTGGGAGTTGAGATGGCTCGTTTGGCGTTTGCCCGCCTCTGGTTCTGCTCGAACAGTTTTTCGTCCCGGCGCACACGGGGCGAAGACCTGCGCGTTCACACCTGGGGCGCACAAGGCGACGCGAAAAACGCACTTGTGCAAAACGCGCTGGCGGAGAACGAGCCGGTGGACACCGAGCTGGCGGGCTTGTCCGACTTCATGGCCACGCATCCGGATTGGGATGTGACGATGCTTCGCTCCGCCACCGCGGCGCCGGGGGGGCCGTTATCGGCCGAAGTCTTTGGAATATGGCTGGCCGATGTCGAGGAAGGGCTGCGTCGCGGCCGGTTCGACGCGGTTTATCTGTCCCTGCACGGAGCCTGTCAGGCAGAGGGCGATCCGTCCGCCGATCTCACCATCTTGCGCCGTGTTCGCAGCCTGGTCGGTCATACGCCAGTGGTGGCAAGTTTCGACGTGCGGGCCAACCTGTCCGAGGAGGTCGCGATCCTGCTGGACGGCGCCACCTGCAACGGGCGTTGGCCCACCGGTGGTGGGGCGGACGCGGCCCGGCGGGCGCTGGCGTTGCTGCATGGCATCGTGGCCAGGCGATTCCGCCCGGTGGGTGCCCTGGCACGCGTGCCGTTCGTGCTGCCCGACTCCGTGGTGGGGCCTGCCGTCGACGATATCGGCCAAGGGAGCCTGACGAAAATCGCAGCTCCGCTGCTGGAAGCCAGCGTCTTCGCCGGTTTTGCGTGGGGTGACAGCCCCTGCACCGGCCCATCGGCGTTGGCCTGGGCCGATCGGGACGCGGGCGCGGCACGCGATATTGCAGCGCGTCTGGCCGTGGAGCTGTGCCACGCACGCAAACGCAGCATGCCGGCGATGGTGGTGCCTGAGGCCGGGATCGCCACCATTCTGGCGGGCGAGCGCGCCGGCCGGCCGATTTTGATGCTCGACCTCGGCGACGACCCTGCCTTGGGCGGGCTGTCCGATACCACCTCGTTGCTTGTGGCGCTGTTGTCCAACGCGATCCCCGGGCGTGCCGTGCTGGCGGCGCTGTTCGATCCGGATGCGGTGGCCGTGGCGCATGAGGCGGGATTGGGGGGTGCCCTCGGCCGCAGCCTGGGTGGCCGTTTCACGCGGCTCTACGGCAATGCGGTGGCCATCGAGGGCGCGGTGCACGGCTTGGGCGATGCGCACGCGGCCGGGCGGTATGCGGTGTTGCGTGTGGGGGACGTGGACGTGCTGCTGACCGAGCAGCGGGCCTGGGCGATCACGCCGTCATGGCTCGCCGCGCGCGGCATCGATCTTGGCACCTATGCCGTGATCGCGGTCAAGGGCGGCGGCCATGTGCAGGCGGCATTCAGCGATGTGGTGGCGAGCACGCTTCTGTGCGACTGCCCGGGCCCGACCACGCCGGATCTGCTGCGTCTGCGGTTCCATTACGTGCCGGCGGCCAGACGGGCCACGGGATATGAGAAGCGCTTGGCGTCGGACCAGGACATCTGGGCGGCGCGCGGGGCCGGCCGGGTGCTGCACCGCCCGTTGCTAAACCAGTCGGGCGCCGATCAGTCCCACCAGCGCTACGAAGACCGTCGCTCCTAGCCCCAGCATAAGCGGGCGAAGGCCCTTGGCGCGCAACGCCGCGAGGTCGGTGTTCAGCCCCAGTGCGGCCACCGACGCCGCCAGCATCAGCGGCACGAGAACGCGGCTGGATTGTTCCACCACCGGTGGCAGCAGGCGCGTGCTGGCGATGGCCACCATCAGCAGGAAGCCGAAGGCGAACCACGGCATCGGCGCTTTGAGGGGCCGGTCGGCGCTGTGATTGTCGGATTTGGTGCTGTGCCGCACCCAGGCGCCGAGTGCCAGAACCGCGGGCGCGAGCAGCACCACGCGGGCCAGCTTGGTGATGGTGCCGACTTCGGCCGAGATGGGGCCACCGGCCGCCGCGGCGCCGACGGCCTGGACGACCTCGTGGATGCTGGCGCCAGCCCACAGGCCATAGCCACGCGCGTCCAGCCCAAGCAACGGGCCCAAGGCGGGGTAGAGAATGAGCGAGACGGTGCCGCACAGGGTGATGACGGCGAGGGCGTAGGCGACATCTTCCTGGCTGCCACGCGAGACCTGGTTTGCGGCCACGATGGCGCTGGCGCCGCAGATTCCTGTGCCGGTGCCGATCAGTTGCGCGAGCGCCGTGTCCACCCCCAGCACGCGGCCGAGCCAGATGGTGAACGGCACCGTCAGCGCCACCGACAGGAAGGCGAGCCCCAGGGCACCGGCGCCGATCGAGGCGAGCTGGCCCAAGGTGACCTGCAGGCCCAGCAGCACGATGGCGGCGCGTAGAACCGGGCGGACCGCGAACGCGGTGCCGGGCCGCAGCGCGGGCGACAGGCCGAAGGCGGCGCGCAGGCCGATGCCGGCGACGAGCGCCACCACCACCGGGTTCAACGCCGCCAGCCCCGTGGCGTTCTTCAGCTGGATCGACAGCCAGGCGAGCACCAGGCTGAGGATCAGGCCGGGCAGGATCGCCATGCGGCCGGGCAGTGTGGCGGGTATTGAAACAGACATCGGGCGAACCCCAGATTTACGACAGATTCGCGCGCGATGCGTGCCGCGTCAATTGCAAGGCAATATGGCTAGATCATGATGCGTTTGGGTTGCTCAACCCAAGCGCATAAACATGATCGATAAAACAACAAGTTAGAGCCTGATATTTTGTCTACTCAAAATCATCAGGCTCTAAATCGCTAATTTCGGCCGTAGGTGTCCTCATATCGCACGATATCGTCCTCGCCGAGATAGCTGCCGGACTGCACCTCGATCAGCGTCAGCGGAATGCGGCCCGGATTCTCCAGCCGGTGCACGCAGCCCAGCGGCAGGTAGATGCTCTCGTTCTCGCGCAGCAGCACCGTCTCCGCGTCCCGCGTCACGAGCGCGCTGCCGGCCACGACCACCCAATGCTCGGCCCGGTGGAAATGCTTTTGCAGCGAAAGCTTGTGGCCCTGGGTGACCACGATGCGCTTGACCTGGAAGCGGTCGCCCTGAATGAGGCTTTCGTAGAAGCCCCAGGGCCGATAGACGCGGTTGTGCTGGGTGGCTTCGGAGCGGCCGCGGCGGCGCAGCTGGTCGACCACCTTCTTCACGTCCTGCGCGCAGTCCCGGTGCATGGCGAGCACGGCGTCCTCGGTGACGACGACCACGGCATCCGTCAGCCCCACCACGGCGGTCATGATCCCGTCGCTGCGTCCGTAGCAGTTGGTGGCGCCTTCCATCAGCACGTCGCCCACCAGCACGTTGCCGGCGGCGTCCTTGGCGCCGAGGTCCCACAGCGCGCTCCAGCTTCCAACGTCGGTCCAGCCGATATTGGCTGGCACCACGCAGGCGCGGTCGGTGCGCTCGGCCACCGCGTAGTCGAGGCTGATATTCGGGCAGGCCTTGAACGGCTCGACGGCGAGGCGGATGAAATCGAGGTCCTGCTGGCGCCCGGACACCGCGGCGCGCACGGCTGCCAGCACGTCCGGCGCGTGACGCTCCAGCTCGGCGATCAGCGTGGCGGCGGTGAAGACGAACATGCCGGAATTCCACAGATGGGTGCCGGAGGCCACCATCTCGGCGGCCTTGGCGGCGTCTGGCTTTTCCACGAAGGCGGACAGCGCGCACACGCCGGGCAGGCCGGGAAGGGCGGCACCCTGCTCGATATAGCCGTAGCCGGTCTCAGGCCCGGTGGGGTGCATGCCGAAGGTGACGATGCGGCCGGCGCGGGCGGCGGCGACGGCGGATTGAAGCGCACCGCCCAGGGCCTCCGTGTTGGTGATGGCGTGGTCCGCCGCCAGCATCCATAGCACGGCGTCCGGCGTGGTTTCGGCCACCAGAAGGGCGGCGGCGGCGATGGCGGGGGCGGAATTGCGGCCCACCGGCTCGAGGATGATGCGCGCCTCGGACTGGCCCATGAGGCGCATCTGTTCGGCCACCACGAAGCGATGCGCCTCGTTGCAGACCACGATGGGGGGCGCGAAGCCTTCGCCCATGGCGCGGCCGGCGGTTTCCTGGATCAGGCTGCGCTCGGACGTAAGCGGCCAGAACTGCTTGGGAAAACTCTCCCGCGAGACCGGCCAAAGCCGCGTTCCCGAGCCGCCGGACAGGATGACCGGGACCACCAGCGCCGACGATTGCGAGACGATCTGGGTGGTTTGCGGGGCTGCGAGGGTCATTTCGGTTCCTGAAAGATGGCCCGGATCGGCGGTTCGGGCCTGGCTGCGCGGCTATAGGCAACGCTTGGGGGAATTGTCCAGCCGCAGCATTCATGCGGGTGGCTTGTGGCTTGCATTCTCCCCCCGCATCATGCCCGCCTGAAGCTGAGGACCTTGCCGCCATGCCAGATACCGCACCCGTCTTACCAAATGATAAACAGGCTGCGATCCGCGGGATCACCGACCGGATCGAGGCCGGGTTGATCGAGGTGCGACGCGATCTGCACGCGCATCCCGAACTGGCGTTCGAGGAGGTGCGCACCGCGGGCGTCGTGTCACGCGAGCTGACGCGGCTGGGCATCGCGCACACCACCGGCATCGCCAAAACCGGTGTGGTGGCGATGATCGCGGGCGGGCGGCCCGGCCCGGTGCTGGCGATCCGCGCGGATATGGACGCGCTTCCGATCCAAGAGCAGAGCGGTCTGCCGTTCGCCAGCACCACGCCCGGGCTAATGCATGCCTGTGGCCACGACATTCACACCACCACCCTGCTCGGCGTGGCCGCGGTGCTGGCGGAGCTGGCGCCATCCTTGGCCGGGAGCGTGAAACTGATCTTCCAGCCCGCCGAGGAGGCGATCGGCGGCGCCGAGAGAATGATCGCGGAAGGCGTGCTGGAGGGACCGCACGTTGATATGGCGTTGGGATTCCATAACTACCCGCATCTGCCGGTGGGCAGCTTCGGCTTCTGCCCCGGACCGGCCCTGGCGGCGGCGGACACGTTCGAGGTGGTGGTGCACGGCAAATCCGGCCATGCCGCGCACCCCTATGCCGCCGTCGACCCTATCGTGGCGGCGGCGCAGTTGATTTCGCAGCTGCAGACGGTGGTTTCGCGCGAGGTGCGGCCGCTGCATCCGGCGGTGGTGACGGTGGGTGCCATCCATGGCGGCGTGGCGGCGAACATCATCCCCGACAGCGTGACGTTCATCGGCACGGTGCGCACGCTGCATGCCGAGGCGCAGGACACCGCGGAGGCCGCCATCAAGCGGCTGTGCGCCGGGATGGCCGAGGGCATGCGGGTGCGTTGCGACGTGACCTACACACGCGGCGTGCCGGCGATGCTGAACGACGACCGGGTGCTGGAGCCCGTGGTGGCGGCGGTGCGAATGCAGCTGGGCGACGTCATACACCGCACCGAGCCCAGCATGGGGGCCGAGGATTTCGCGCTGATGTCTCAGGTGTTGCCGGCGTTCCAGCTGGGCATCGGGTCCGGCGCGCCGGGGCGGGCGGACCGGCTGCATAATTCGGCGTATGCGCCGGATGAGGCGTGCATCGGGCTGGGCGTGCAGGCGCTGTCGCGCGCGGCGATGGAGATGCTGTCTTGAAGGTCTGCGTCTTCGGGGCCGGCGCCATCGGCGGGCACCTGGCGGCGCGACTGTGGCGCGGCGGGGCGGAGGTCTCGGTGGTGGCGCGCGGCGCGCATCTGTCGGCGATCAAGGCCGATGGGATGCGCATTGATGCGCCCGACGGCTCGTTCACCGCCCGCATGCGCGCCACCGACAATCCCGTGGATCTGGGCCCACAGGATGCGGTGCTGGTGTGCGTGAAGTCGCCTGCTTTGGGCTCGGTGGCGGCAACCATCGCGCCGTTGCTGGGGGCGGACACGCCGGTGGTGTTCGTCATCAACGGCATTCCCTGGTGGTATTTCGACCAGCATGGCGGGGCGCTGGACGGCACGCGGCTGGACGCGCTGGACCCCGGTGGCGCGGTGCGCGCGGCGATCGGGCCGGCGCGGGCGATCGGCGGCGTGGTGTATTCCGCGTGCACGGTGACGGCGCCGGGCATGGTGCTTGTGGAGCACAGTCGCAACCGGCTGGTGCTGGGCGAGCTCGATGGCAGCCTGTCCGCACGCACGGCCGCGATCGCGGCGCCGCTGACGGCGGGGGGCTTCACCATGGAGGTGTCGCCCGATATCCGCAGCGCGGTGTGGTCCAAGCTGATGCTGAACCTGGCCACCGGCCCGCTCTCGGTGCTGACGACGGAGCCGGGGCGCGAAAATTTGCGGGAGCCGGCGGTGGAACGAGCGATGCGCGCGATCTATGACGAGTCGGCCGCAGTGGCGCGGGCGTTGGGCTGCGTTCCGGTGTTCGATGTGGAAGCCTCGATCGCGGGGGCGCGCAAGAGCGGGCACAAATCCAGCATTTTGCAGGATCTCGAGCTAGGGCGGCCGATGGAGGTGGCGACGATCTTCGACGCGGCGTTGACGTTGGCGCGGCTGGCCCAGGTGGAGACGCCGACCCTGGATCTGGTGGTGGCACTGGCGCGGGTGCGGGCCAAGGCGGCGGGTTTGTTTGCCTGATCGGGTCAGCCACGGTCTTCAGGGATGGTTGGTCTGGCCCAGCACCCACCCTTCCCAACGGCGGATCCAGGGGTCGTCGGGGATGAAATCCGGCTGCTGGCCGCCGAGGACGGCGAGCAGGCCGAGCAGGCCGAGCAGGCTGTCGAAGCGGTCCTCCCCGGCGGAGTCGGCGCCGAAGCCGATGGTGATGGCGGCTGTCATGGCGTCGTCGGCCTGGGCGCCCACGACTTGCAAGGCGCGCAGCAGGGCGGGGGCGAGGGCGGCGCGGTCGGATTGCCGGCGTTTGCTGCCGCCCATGCGAATGCCGCCGCCCATGCGAATACCCCGTTGGCGCATGGCCTCGGCCGGGTAGGTTTCAGCGACGACGATGGCGCCGGTTGCGAGCAGGCCGGCCAGATCTCCTTCGAAGGGCCAAAGGCGCGGCGCGTCCGAGGTTGCCAACGCGGGCAGCAGCCAGTCGCGCCAGGCCGTGATGGCGGCTTTGCCGGTCTGGTTGGCGCCGAGGGTCCAGAACAGCGGGGCGCCGGCCGGGCGTGTGGCGGTGGCGCGGTCACACAGGCGGGACAGGCCGGCGGCGGTCTCGAACCCAAGCGCGTGGGCATGGGAGGCGCGGGTCATGCCGGCGAGGCCGCGTTGGGGGTAGAAGGGCCGGCCGAGGGAAATCTCGTCGAGCGTGGCGCAGACGCGGAAGAAATCGGCGTCCGGCGCGAGGTGGCGCAGAAAGGCGGCGAAGTCCCCGGTGGCGAAGTCTGCGGTGGCGAAGTCTGCGGTGGCGAGGTGCCGGGCGTAGGCGCGCGGCAGGCCGAGCGGGAGATCGACGCCGAGCGCCACCGCGTGGCCGGGGCAGGCGGCGCGCAAACGCGTCATCCAGGTGTCGAGCGGGCCGACCGGGACGGGCGCTGCGACCCGCCAGCCGGGGCCGTCGGGCGTGGCCAGGGTCATCCAGCGTTTGCGCGGGTCCATGCTCCAATCGGCGTGCAGAGCCAGGCCGGTGGGGCCGATCAGGTGGATTCCATCGTCAGAGGGGTTTTTCCGCTTTCGCGATGAGGCGGGAGAAGAATCCGGGTTTCTTGGGCGGCAGCGCGGCCTTGGCGGCGTCCTTCGCCTGCGCGCGGGCCTCTGCCTCTCGCTCGCGCTCCTTGCCGGACAGCCATTTGTCCAGGCTCATGCCGGCTTTCGCGGCGCGTTTGGTCTCGTAGGCGCGCTGGCCCTCGGTCATCTTGGCGGCGCTGGTCGTCGTCGGCTTTTGTGTCATATCCGTCCCCGCAGCGCCGGACGCGCCGGCGTGTGGAATGTGTGCCAGCGGAGCCTGTGGGCTTCAAGGGGTGCCCCCAGGGATGGCCCAAGGGGTGCCCCGCTGGATATGGAGTGGGGAGTGCGGACAGGTATGACGGAGCCGAGGATCAAAGCCGGGATCTGGGTGGCGATGGCGCTGCGCCTGGGGCAGGCGGACGGGCAGTTCGCAGCCGTGCTGAAGCGGGGCGATGCCGATGCCGGGGGGGTGCTGGCGGTGCTGCGGATGCCGCGCGGCCTGTCGGTTCTGTCGCAGATCCGCACCAATGACGGGGAGGCCGCCTGGATGCGCGCGACGGGGCCGGACCCGGTGAGCCAGGAGGTGGCGGACGCGTATGTGGCCCGGCAGGTGACATTCGACCCGGATTTGTGGGTTTTGGAGTTCGAAACCCGCAATGATCTGCCACCGTTCGATGGCAAGATCGTTTAACCGTCTGTATATCTTTACGTCATAGGCTGGCGCGACGTGCGCGACCCCGCCTCTGACTGCCGCGTAAATGCCCCTCATCCAAGGATTGCCGCATGCGAAGCGCCCTTCTCGCCGCCACTGGTCTGGCCCTGATGTCGACCCTTCTGTTGTCGAACGCGGCTTCGGCCCAGCCGATCAGCGGACTTTATGTGGGAGCGGCGGGTGGGGCCGCTTTTCTGCAGAACGAGCGGATTCGCGGTTTCAGCCCGTCTGGCGTGACCGCCACGGCGCCGTCGCCCACCGGCATGGCCTATAAAACTGGATATGCAGGGCTTGGCAGCCTCGGCTACGGCTTCGGCAACGGCGTGCGCGTGGAGCTCGAGGGCAGCTATCGCCGCAACGACCGGGGATTCGGCTCCGCCCCCACCGGCGTGACGGGTCGCTCCGGCTATGAGCGCAAGGTTGGTGGGATGGCCAACGTGTTGTTCGATATGGATATCGGCTCGCCCTACGTGTTCCCGTATCTGGGCGCCGGCGCCGGCTACCAGTCGGTCAGCCAGAAGCTGACGCAGACGGGTGCCGGGTATGTGGAGCGGATCGACTCCAGCAAGGGCGCGTTCGCCTACCAGGCGATGTTCGGCGTCTCGCTGCCGATTCCGGGGGTGGTGGGGTTGTCCGCGATCGCCGAATACCGGTTCCTCGGCCTGGCCGGCACGCGCAGCTATACGGGCACGCTGGCCAGCGGCGGCGCGGTGTCGCGATTCTCGCGCAAAACCAGTGACGACGACACGCATAACGTGTTGGTGGGGCTGCGTTATGCCTTCAACGTGACGCCGCCCGCGGTGCAGACCGCCGCTTCCACAACGATGGCGCCGGCGCCCGCCGCCGCACGGTCCTACCTGGTGTTCTTCGACTGGGATCGCGCCGATCTCGGCGATCGGGCGCGCCAGATCATCGCCGAGGCGGCCACGGCTTCCACCAAGATCGCCAGCACGCGAATCGAGGTGGCCGGCCATGCCGACCGGTCCGGCACGCCGGCCTACAACATGGGTCTGAGCCGGCGCCGCGCGGATGCGGTGGCGGGCGAACTGGTACGCCTGGGCGTGCCGAAATCCGCCATTTCCATCACGTCGTTCGGCGATACGAAGCCGTTGGTGCCGACGGCGGCCGGTGTGCGCGAGCCGCAGAATCGGCGGGTTGAGATCGTGCTGAAATAACACGGCCGGCGTTGCTTTTTGATATGGCGAAGCGGTTTGCCGGGAACCGTTTCGCTATCGTTCGCATCCTCGTCGCGTTGTGGCAACACTATGTTGCTGAATTACAACAGGGTGTTACGGAAACAACCATCGGCGCCGGTTTGGCTGTAAACTCGCTGGTTTGGCGCCCTCATCGGGATTAAGTTGCTCTCACGGATTGCGGGCTTGCCTGCCGGTCCCGCCCGGCTTTGTGCAGAGCAAAGTCTAGATTGAAACGAGGAGATTGACACAATGATGCTCCGTAATGCGCTTCTGGCCGCAACGATCCTGGCACTGCCGGTCGCAGCCAAGGCCCAGCCCGTAACTGGCCTCTATGTCGCTGGCGGCATTGGCGGCAACTACCTGATGGACACCAAGACCAAGTACAACGGCACCAGCTTCGGTCGCGGTGACATTGGCAAGCTGCGCAGCAAGGGCGGTTTCGTCGGCGTTGCAAGCGTGGGCTACGGCCTCGGCAACGGCCTGCGCATCGAGCTCGAGGCCAATGGCCGTTCGAACCACGAGACGCTGAAGAACGGCACCGGCGCCGCCACGGTTCGCGGCGGTGGCGACCTGATCACCTACGGCGCGATGATCAACGCTCTGTATGACTTCAACGTCAGCCCGTCTGTCGTTCCGTATGTCGGCGTTGGTGGCGGTTACGTCTTCAACTCACTGCAGAGCTTCTCGGCCTACCAGCCGGGTGGCAACCCCTCGTTCACCGCGAAGAGCGGCAACCTGGGTTCGGCTGCGGCGCAGGCGATCCTCGGCGTGGCGTTCCCGATCGCGGCGGCTCCTGGCCTGGCCGTGACCGCGGAATACCGCTTCCTGAGCACGGTCCAGAACCGCACCTTCGGCGGCCTGACGCAGGCTGGCCCGGCAGGCTCGGTTGGCCAGCTGAGGCTTGATCCGCAGATGCACCACTCGCTGCTCGTCGGCATCCGCTACAACTTCGGCGTCGCTCCCGCTCCGATGGCCGCGCAGGCCGCCGTCGTGGCGCCGGCTCCGGCTCCGGCCCGCAGCTACCTGGTGTTCTTCGATTGGGACAAGGCTGACCTGACCGCCCGCGCGCAGCAGATCATTGCCGAAGCCGCATCGAACTCCACCCGCGTTGCTTCGACCCGCATCGACGTTGCCGGCCATGCCGACCGTTCGGGCACGCCTGCCTACAACCAGGGCCTGTCCCTGCGTCGCGCCAACAACGTGGCTGCCGAGCTCGTCCGTCTGGGCGTGCCGCGCACCGCGATCAGCATCTCGGCCTTCGGCGATACGAAGCCCTTGGTCCCGACCGCTGCCGGTGTTCGCGAGCCGCAGAACCGCCGCGTCGAAATCGTCCTGCGCTAATTCAGCGCTGGTCGGCCAGAATGGCCCCCATGTCCCGGGAAACCGGGGCATGGGGGTTTTCTTTGTCCGACGCTGGGTGCCTGCGACTAGATCATGATGCGTTTGGGTTGATTAACCCGAACGCATAAACATGATCGATCAAACAAGAGTAGAGCGTGATGATTTTGCTTCTACTCAAAATCATCACGCTCTGACGTTCAGCCTTTGGCGACAGGACACAAAAAAAGGCGCCCTGAGGCGCCTTTTTGCTGTGAGGTGAGGCGCGGCCTTACGGCTTCTTCACCGCCGGCTTCGCAGCCGGTTTTGCCGTGCTCTTGGGCGGCGGTGCGGCGGGTTCGCTGCAATCGGCCACCGTCAAAACCTGGTCGAACTTCTTGGCGATCGCGTAGTTCGCAAGCTCGGTGCCGTTCTTCAGCGCCAGAACTTCGTCATACATCGGCATCGCCGTCTTGCAGAAATCCGTGCCGTAATAGGTGCCGGCCTGGGACATCGCGTTGATCTGCGAGGTTTCGTATTCGTCCTGCTGCGACTGGCCACGCCGTCCGTAGGCGCGGCTGAAATACGTGCCGAGCGTTTTGTTCTGCGCGCCCACGTCGTTCTTGAAGCGGCTGGTGAAGGCGTTGAACTTCTCCCGCCCGTCGCACGACAATTCGGTGACGGAGAGCTGCATGCGCAAGGCGGCCATGGCGAACGCGGCCTGATCGGCCGGCTTGCCGCAGACCGGCGCGTTCACGGCGGCGATGGACGGCGGCTTCGGCCGCGCGATGACCTGCGGTTCGGGCGCCTTCACCGCTGTCGACGAGCATCCGGCCAGGCCGGCCGCAAGAATTGTGGCGAGTACGATCCGCATGGATAACTCCGGATGGGAAAAATGGGGGAGCGAACTTAAGATATCCCAGCGCCTTGTAGCGCGGCGACCACGGCATGAGGCAACCCTAAATCCCACCCGTTACGACAGAGTTTCATCTCGGCCTCCGCGCAGGGCGTGATCGTTTCCAATCAGCCATGCCCAGGCGCCTGCTCGGAGGGGGGGGGGTTGCAAATCGCGCGGGCCTGTTATGTTGGTGCCACTCCATGTCTGACAGTCTTGAAGGGCCCGTGTCGCGCGAATGCAACCCTCCGATATCCTCGCCTCCGTCGACCCCTTCGAACACTACCGTTCGGGCCCCTATTTCTGCGAGCTCACGCGTGAGCGCAGGGATGGCGGGGCCGCCGCCCGCGTGCGCAGCCGCATCGCCGCCATCGGCCTCGACGCGCTCCGGGCCCGGGCGTCGGCGGCGGAGAACGACCTGATCAATCTGGGCATCACCTTCACCATCTATTCCGACAGTACCGCGATCGATCGTATTCTGCCGTTCGACTGCATTCCCCGCATTCTGACCGCATCCGAGTGGCGCCAGATCGAGGCGGGCGTGAAACAGCGTGTGACGGCGCTCAACGCCTTTCTGCACGACATCTATCACGCCCGCCACATCACCAATGACGGCGTGGTGCCGGCCGACCTCGTTTACGGCAACGCCAACTACCGGCCCGAGATGGAGCAGTTTCCGGTGCGTTTCGGCACCTACGTCCATATCTGCGGCACCGATATCGTGCGCGATGAGCATGGGCGGTTCCTGGTGCTGGAGGACAATGCGCGCACCCCCTCAGGTGTGTCGTACGTGGTGGAGAACCGCCATCTGATGTCGCGCGCCTTTCCGGACATTCTGGCGGGCATGCGGCTGCATCCGGTGGATGATTACGGGCGGCGGCTGCTGTCTGCGATGTGCGAGATCGCGCCCGAGGGGGTGGATGACCCGCAGGTGGTGCTGTTGAGCCCCGGCATCTACAACTCGGCCTATTTCGAGCACGTGTTTCTGGCCCGCGAAATGGGCGTGCCGCTGGTGGAGGGCGCCGATCTCGTTGTGGAGCGCGACCGGGTGTGGATGCGCACAACCTTCGGCCTGAAGCCGGTTCACACCATCTATCGCCGGATCGGCGACGATTTCCTGGATCCCACCGTGTTCCGCCCGGACAGCATGCTGGGCGTGCCCGGGCTGATCGGGGCGTGGCGGAAGGGCAACGTGACCCTGGCCAATGCCGTGGGAACCGGTGTTGCGGACGACAAGGCGATCTATGCCTACATGCCGCGCATCATCAAATATTACCTCGGCGAGGACGCCATCCTGCCCAACGTGCAGACCAATATCTGTCGTGAGAAGGAGGGGTTGGACTACACGCTGGCCAATCTCGAGAAGCTGGTGGTCAAGCCCGTGGGCGAGTCGGGCGGCTATGGCATTACCATCGGGCCCCGCGCGTCGGCGGCCGAGATCGACGTGGCGCGGCAGTCGTTGATCGCCGATCCGTCCAACTGGATCAGCCAGCCGGTGATCAGCCTGTCCGTGGCGCCCACGCTGACCGAGGCGGGCATTCAGCCGCGCCATCTGGATCTGCGGCCCTTTGCGGTGACGGGGCGCGAGACCTGGGTGTTGCCGGGCGGTCTGTCGCGCGTGGCGATGAAGGAGGGCAGCCTGGTGGTGAACTCGTCCCAGGGCGGCGGGTCCAAGGACACCTGGGTGCTGATGGAGGACGATGTTCGCACGCGCGCCGAGCCCGAAGCGGGGAGTGCTGGCGCATGACGCGCGATACGCCGCTGCTGGCGCGTTACGCCGAGAGCCTGTTCTGGATGGCGCGTTATCTGGAGCGCATCGAGAACCTGGCGCGGCTGGTGGACGTGACGCAGACGTTCGAAAGCCCGGGCCGGGAGGCAGAATCCTGGCTGGCGATGATCCGCATCAACGCCGATGAGGAGGGGTTCGCCAAAACCGGGCTGGAGGTGACCGCCGACAACGTGAAGCGGTTCTATCTGCTGGATCTCGGCAATCCCACCGGCATTCCGATGAGCCTGGAAAACGCCCGAACCAACGCGCGCACGCTGCGGCCGCTGATTTCCACCGAGATGTGGATGCAGCTCAACGTGTTTCACCGCGACATGATGACGATCCAGGAAGACGAGCTGCAGGGCGATCGCCTGTCGCGGCTGTGCAGCCGGATCAAGGAGGGCGTTCAGGCGCATACCGGGATCACCGAAGGCACGTTCTTTCGCGATCAGGGATGGGATTTCTACCAGCTCGGCCGCCTGATCGAACGCGCCGACCAGACCACGCGGCTGCTCGACATCCGCTATCACCT
>JANYFG010000075.1 GCA_025362815.1 Rhodospirillales bacterium | reverse complement strand
ATTTTCGCGCGCGACTACCCCGTGATCCAGGCGCTGACCCTGGTGCTGGCGGTGCTGGTCTCCTTGGCGTTTCTGGTGACGGATATCGTGCAGATGTGGCTCGACCCGCGCGTGGGACGATGAGGGCGAAGATCCCGCTGGCCATCGGCTGCCTGCTGTTGGCCGTCATGCTGGCGTTTGCCGCGGTGCCGGGCTGGTTCACGCCTTACGATCCGTTGGAGTTCGATTTCGGCGCGCTGATGGCGCCGCCATCGGCGGCCCATGTGTTCGGGACCGACCAGTTCGGCCGCGACATTCTCAGCCGCACCATCGCGGCGGCGCGGGTGGATCTGCAGATCGCCGTGTTCGCCATGCTGGGGCCGTTGCTGATCGGCGGTCTGATCGGGTTGATGGTGGGCTGGTTCGGCGGCGTGGCCGATGCGGTGTTCGGCCGGCTGGCGGACCTGGTGGTGACGTTTCCGTTTCTGGTGCTGGTGATCGCCGTTGTGGCGGTTCTGGGACCGGGGCTGATTAACATGTATATCGCCGTGGCCTGCGTGGGCTGGGTTGTCTATGCGCGGCTGATGCGGGGCGAGGTGCGGGTGCAGTCCGCGGCCGATTACGTGGCGGCCGGGCGGGTGCTGGGCTACAGCACCACGCGCATTCTGTTTGGCCATGTGCTGCCCAACGCCATTCGCCCGGTGCTGGTGTATGCGGTGACGGATATGGCGCTGGCGATCCTGCTGGGGTCGTCGCTCGGCTATCTCGGGCTCGGCGCGCAGCCGCCCGAGGCGGAGTGGGGGGTGCTGATCGCCGACGGCAAGAATTTCTTCACGACGGCGCCGTGGATCAGCCTGGCACCGGGGATCGCCATCGTGATGGCGGGACTGGGTTTTTCGTTGGTGGGTGACGGGCTGGCGGCGTTGCTGGATGTGAAGCGATGACGTTGCAGGTGCGCGACCTTCGTGTGGTGTTCCAAACGAAATCCGGCGCCATCCATGCCGTGGACGGGGTGGATCTGGATGTCGGCGCCGGCGAGGTGGTGGGGCTGGTGGGCGAGAGCGGATCCGGCAAGTCCGTGACGTTGCGGGCGATCGCGCGGCTGCTGCATGCCAACGCCACGGTGTCGGGCGGGGTGTCGTGGCGGGGGGCGGATCTGCTGGCGATGGATGAGGCGGCGATGCGGCCCATACGCGGTGGGCAGATCGGCATCGTGTTTCAGGAGCCGATGGCGGCGCTGAACCCGGTGCTGCCGATCGGGTTGCAGATCGACGAGTCGCTGGTGGCGCATACGGATCTTGATCGCGCGGCGCGGCGGCGGCGGGCGCTGGAGCTGCTGGACCAGGTGGGGATCGCGGCGGGGGCCACGCGGCTGGGGCAGTATCCGCATGAATTCTCCGGCGGCATGCGCCAGCGCGCGATGATCGCCATTGCGCTGGCGGCAAATCCGGCGCTGCTGCTGGCCGATGAGCCGACGACGGCGTTGGATGTGACGATCCAGGATCAGATCCTGCGGCTGCTGCTGCGGCTGAAGGACGAGCTGGGCATGGCGCTGCTGCTGGTGACGCATGATCTGGGTGTGGTGGCGCAGACCTGCGAGAAGGTGGTGGTGATGTATGCCGGGCGGGTGTGCGAGTGGGGGCCGACGGCGGATGTGTTCGCGCGGCCGAACCATGCCTACACGCAGGCCTTGCTTAGAGCGATGCCAGGCACGGGGGCGATGCCCGGCACGGGGGCGACGGCGGAGACGTTGATCCCCATTCCCGGCATGGCGCCGCGCCTGGATGCACCGTCGCCCGGCTGCGCGTTCACGCCGCGTTGCACGGTGAGCGAGCCCCTGTGTGCCACGGCGCGGCCGCCTTTGGTGGTGGAGCATGCACGCGCGTTCGCGTGCCACGGGCGGGGGCGGCTGTGAGCGTGCTGCTCGACGTGTCCGGCCTGGAACGGCGCTTCGCGGGGGCGCGTGGCATGGGCGACATGATCGCGCGGCGGCCGCGCCCGGTGGTGCATGCGTTGTCCGGCGTGAGTTTGCAGGTGCAGGACGGCGAGACGCTGGGGATCGTGGGCGAGAGCGGGTGCGGCAAGTCCACGCTGGCGCGTTGCATGGTGCGTCTGATCGAGCCGGATGCGGGGCGGATCGTGTTCGATGGCCAGGATGTGCTGGCGCTGGACGGCCCGGCGCGGCGCGGGTTCAACAGGGCGGTGCAGATGGTGTTTCAGGACCCCTATGCCTCGCTCAATCCCCGCAAGACCGTGCACGCCACGCTGGCGGAGGCGTTGCGGGTGCATCGCATCGTGCCGGAGGCCGGGATTGCGGCGCGGGTGCTGGAACTGCTCGACCTCGTGCAGTTGCCGGCGAGCGCCGCGGGGCGGCATCCGCATGAATTCTCCGGTGGGCAGCGGCAACGGATCGGGATCGCGCGCGCGTTGTCGGTTCAACCGCGGCTGATCATCGCCGATGAGCCCGTGTCGGCGCTGGATGTTTCGGTGCAGGCGCAGATCGTCAATCTCTTCATGGATTTGCAGCGGCGGTTGGGGCTGACATTGGTGTTCATCACCCATGACCTGCGGCTGGTTCGGCACATGGCCCATCGTGTGGCGGTGATGTATCTGGGGCGGGTGGTGGAGACGGGCCCGGTGGCGGAGATTTTCGCCGCGCCCCGGCATCCCTACACCCAGGCGCTGTTGCGCGCGGTGCCGCAGATGACGCCGCGGGAGCTACGCGGCGAGCCGGCCGTCAGCGGCGAGTTGCCGAGCCCGCTGGCGCCGCCGCCGGGTTGTGCGTTTCATCCGCGCTGCCCGGTGGCGGAGGCGCGGTGCGCGCGGGAGTTGCCGGCGTTGGAGAGACGAGGCGGTGGGTGGCCGGTGGCGTGTTTGAGGGCGGGAGGGTAGCCGTTCTTTTGTGAACAAAAGAACCAAAAAACTTTAATCGTTGGGCACGTAGTGCGGCTGTATCCACCACACGCACGCCAATGAATAAAGTCTTTTTGCTTCTTTTTCTTCAGAAAAAGAAGTTTCTTTACTTCAATTTGACTGTGGATAATCCCGCGTCAGCACAATCTGTCGCCACCACGCGCGCGCCAGCGCCGAGGGGCCGATGGGGCGCCGGCCGGCTTTGCGAAACGCGTCGGCCACGGCGAACATCAGCGATTGCTTGGCGAAAACGCCGCGATAGGCCTGCACGAGGGTAAGCGCCGGGTCCCAGCAATGGATGGCCTCGGAGCCGACGCCATTGACCTCGATGATCTGGAACATTGCGGCCTGAAGCTGGTCCACGGTGGAAAAACGCACGTCGAACCGCCCGAAGCGGAAATCACCCATGCTGCGGGAGATGGCGTCGATGCGGGCGGAGAGGGCAGGGGAGATCTGGGTGGTTGCGTCTTCGTAGCGGCCGCCCACGCGCAGCGAGGCAACGGTGCTGAGGATGACGACCTCGCCCTTCGCGGGGATGCTGGCCAGGCGTTCCGGCCCGATCGTGGCCCGTACGGCGTCGAGCCGGTGGGCCAGTCGTGGGTCCTGGCGCATGAGCGCGGCGACGCTTGCGTGGCCGTCGCCGTGGATCTGGGGCTGGTGGCGAAAGGTCATCGCGATGATCCGCCCCCGCGCCTCGTTGTGGCGGCGGACGTAGTAGATTCCGGCCTCGTGCGGGCCTGGCACGAATTCCTGCAGAAGATAGCCCGCGGTGGCGGGGAAGCCCGCGGCGTAGGCGGCGAGCGCTTCGTCATCGTCGATGCGGCGGACGCCGTAGCCGCACCAGCCGATGTCGGGCTTGGCGATCAGCGGGTAGGACAGGCGGGCCTGCGCGCGGATGGCGGCGATGGACTGGCCCGGTAGAACGCTTGCGGTGGGCGCGACCCAGCTTTGGTGGTCGGCGCCGATGAGGTCGAGGCAGGCGCGTTTCGACTCACCCGCGAGGCCGCCCGTCTCGATGCCGGAATTGATCACGGAGGGCAGCGTGAGGCTGCGGTAGCGTAGGGCGAGCAGCAGCCACTGGATGACGAGGGGGACGCAGAGCCAGAATTTCGGCAGCTTCTCGATCGGGCCGATGCGGACAGCAGAATACGGCGGGAAGGATCCCGCCGCATTCGATCGTGCTAGGTCCGACAAGTCGTTCAGATCGAGCGACGGCCCGAAATGGCGTGGTAGATCACCAGCACGACGATGGCGCCGATGACGGCCACGAACATGCTGTAGATGTTGAGGCCGGTGACGCCGGACGCGCCGAACGTGGTGAACAGGTAGCCGCCGACGAAGGCGCCGACGACGCCGAGGATGATGTCGACGATCAATCCTTCGCCGGATTTATTCACGACCTTGCTGGCGATGAAGCCGGAGATGAGACCCAGAACGAGCCAGGCGAGAATGGACATATGTTAAGCCCTTACCATGGTTGCAACGAAGTTCCGCCGCATTAACCGCGTGACATCGCGGTTGGTTCCGGTGGTTATGCCTTCAATCGTTCAGCGAAGCTTTTACGGAATTTTGACACTTTGGGCGCCACCACCGCGCGGCAGTAGCCGCTGCCGGGATTGCGGTTGAAGTAGTCGTCGTGCTCGGCTTCGGCGGGCCAGAATTTCACGAGGGGTTCGAGCTGGGTGACGAGCTTGCCGCCCCAGACGTCCTGCGCGGTGATCTCGGCCATCACGCGGCGCGCGGTTTCGGCCTGGGCGTCGGAATGGGTGAGGATGATCGAGCGGTATTGCGGGCCGACATCGGCGCCCTGGCGGTCTTGGGTGGTGGGGTCGTGGATGGTGAAGAAGACGCGCAGCAGGTCGTCGTAGGCGATCACCGCCGGGTCGAAATCGATCTGCACGACTTCGGCGTGGCCGGTTTTCTTGCCGCAGACCTGGGCGTAGGTGGGGTTGTCCTGGTGGCCGGCGGCGTAGCCGGATTTGACGGCCGAGACGCCGCGTAGGCCGAGATAGACGGCCTCAAGGCACCAGAAGCAGCCGCCGCCCAATGTGGCCTGTTCCATCGTATTTCTCCCGTTCATGCGCGTGTCGCGTGGCGTGCAGATGGCGTGCTTGGTCGGGCGCTGCAAGCGGCTTACAGAAAGCCGGTCGAGATCCAGGGTATGGCGGCCACCACCAGAAGGCCCAGCAGCAACGCCGCCATGTAGGGCCAGATGCGCTGCATGCCGGCATCCGGCGAGACGCGGCCGATGGCGCAGGCGGCGTAGTAGCCGACGCCCATGGGGGGGGCGAACAGGCCGATGCCCATCGCAAGGATGACGACCATGGCGTAATGGACCTCGTTCACACCCACGGCGCGCGCGATGGGAAACAGCAAGGGGCCGAACAGCACGATGGCGGGAATGCCCTCCAGCACGCTGCCCAGGATGATGAAGGCCACGATGGAGATCAGCAGAAACCCGAAGCTGCCGCCGGGGACGGACGCCATGGCGCCGGCGAGCTGGCGGGAGAAGCCGGATTGCGTGAGCGCCCAGGCCATGCCGGTGGCGGTGCCGATGATGAACAGGATGGCGCCGGAGAGGCAGGCGGTCTCGACCAGCATGGGATAGAGGCGGCGCCACGGGAACTGGCGGTAGAAGAACAAGCCCGCCAGCACCGAATAGACGACGCCGATGGTGGAGACCTCGGTTGCTGTGGCAACGCCTCGGACCACGGCGGTGCGGATGACGAACGGCAGCAGCAAGGCCGGCATGGCGTAGGCGAGACGCCGGAGGATTTCGGCGCGGGGGGCTTTTTCGCCCGGAATGTCCGCCCCGGCACGCCAGCGGGCAACGGCTGCGAGCGCCAGCGCCAGAACGAGGCCAGGGAGCAGTCCGCCGGTGAACAGGGCCGCGATGGAGACGCCGGTGACGGAGCCGATGGTGATGAGCACCAGCGAGGGCGGGATGGTCTCGGTCATGGCGCCGGAGGCTGAGAGCAGGGCCACCAGTTCGCCCTCGTTGGCGCCGCGCGCCTTCATCTCGGGGAACAGCACGGGGGCGACGGCGGCCATGTCGGCGGCCTTGGAGCCGGAAATGCCGCTCACGAGATACATGGCGCCCAGCAGAACGTAGGACAATCCGCCCCTGACATGGCCGAGCAGGGAGGCGAGGAAGGCCACCATGGCGCGCGCCATGCCCGTCATTTCGATGAGCAGGCCGAGAAAGACGAACAGCGGCACGGCGAGCAGGACGAGGCTGCTCATGCCCTCGTCCATCCGGCTGATGACGAGGGTGAGCGGCACGCGGGTGACGGTTGCGAGAAAGGCCAGGGTGGCGGTGCCGAAGGCGAAGCCGATGGGCACGCCGAGCAGGACGCCGGCGAACAGCAGGGCCACGAAGAAAATGACGAGGTTCCAGTTGCCGATGGCTTTGAGCCAGGGCGCGCCGAGGCGAAGGGCGATCGCCACCAGCAGGATGGCGGCCACCGCCGCGGCCACGTTTCGCCATTCAAGGCGTGCGAGGCGCAGCGCGGATATCACAAGCATCAGGAGGATGCCGGTGGGGATGGCGGCGGCGCGCACGAGGTTGGACCAGCCGAGCGCGGGGGTTTCGATGTCCCACTCGTCGGCGGCGTAGTCGCGCGCCCAGGGCAGCAGGACGATGAGGAACAGCGCGGGGACGCAAAGCGCGAGTGCGTCCGCCCGGGCGCGCCAGTGTGGCGAAAGGCGGCTCATGACGGCGGTGAGCCGCATGTGCTCGCCGCGCAGCAGCGCGATGACGGCGCCGAGCATGGCCAGCCAGAGGAATAGGATGGAGGCCAGCTCGTCGGACCAGGTGACGGGGCTGTGCAGCACGAAGCGGCTGAACACGCCTGTGCCGAGCACCACCATTTCGACGACGACGAGCACCGCCGTCGGCCATTCGACCAGACGGCGGATCAGGGTCTCGACGGTGTGGAGGACGCCTGTGGTCAAGCGAGCGAGCCGACCGCGGCTTCGAGGGTGGCCCAGGCCTCGGCGCCGAACTTGGTGCGCCATTCGTTGTAGAAGCCGGCGGATTTCAGGGCGGCGCGGAACGCGGCGGGGTCGACGTCGCTGAAGGCGAGGCCCTTGGCGGCCAGGGTGGCCTTGAGGGAGGTGTTGAGGCTGGCGATATCCTGGCGCTGGTCGATGGCGCTGCGGTTGAATTCGCGTTCCACGATGGCGCGGTCGGCTTCGGGCAGGGCCTCCATCGCCTTCTTGTTGGACAGCATCCAAAACCCGTCCCACATGTGGTTGGTGACGCTGAGGTATTTCTGGACCTCGAACAATTTGCCTGATTCGATGATGGCGAGCGGGTTTTCCTGGCCGTCCACGATCTTGGTCTGCAGCGCGGAATAGACCTCGGAGAAGTTGATGGAGGTGGGCGATGCGCCGAAGGCCGTGAACATGCCGGTCCAGAGCGGGGAGACGGGGACGCGGATCTTGAAGCCCTTGAGGTCGTCGGGGGTTTTGATGGGCTTGCTCGCCGAGGTGATCTGGCGGTAGCCGTTGTCATATTGTTTTTCAAAGGCGTAGAGGCCGCGCTTGGCGATTTCGGCGCGCACGAGGGCGCCGAGCTTGCCGTCCATCGCGGGCCAGACCTGGCCGTAATCCTTGAACGCGAAGCCGATGCCGTTGATGGCGGCGACGGGGACCAGGGTGGAGAGGATGAGGCCGGAGAGCGTGAACATCTCGACGGCGCCGGAGCGGAGCTGGCTCAGCGTGTCGGTGTCCGAGCCGAGCTGGCTGCTGGGAAACACGGTGATCTCGACGCGGCCGGAGGTGGCCTCCTTGACGCGCGCGGCCGCCTCGGTTGTGCGAAGGTGCAGCGGGTGGGTGACGGCCGTGTTGTGGGCGTATTTGTAGGCGAACTCGGCGGCGTGGGCGGGCCTGCGGTTGAGCGCGACCAGCGGCAGCGCGGCGGAGGTGGCGAGAAGGGTGCGGCGTGAGACGAGCGTCATGGCGTGTTTCCCCGGCGGCGGGCCTTATGGCACCGCGTTTGTGCGTGGATATTCACGTTTCGGAAGGGTGTTGCAATGGGCGGTGTGAGCAGGGTGGCCGCCGTGCTGCTGGCGGGCGGGCAAGGCAGCCGGATGGCGGCGGATGGGCAAGGTGGCGACAAGCCGCTGCGGCTGTTGGCAGGTCGCACGTTGCTGGATCACGCGATGGCGCGGGTGGCGCCGCAGGTGGGGGCGATGGTGTTGAACGCCAACGGCGATCCGACGCGGTTTTCTGGCTATGGGCTGGAGGTGATCGCCGACGGGGTGGCGGATTATCCGGGGCCGTTGGCGGGCGTGCTGGCGGGGATGCGTTGGGCGGCGGCGCGTGGGTTTTCGGACGTGCTGAGCGTGCCGACGGACACGCCGTTTCTGCCGCACGATCTGGTGGCGCGGCTGGGCGCGGCGCAACGGGGGGCGGGGGTGGCGTTGGCGTGCGCCTCCTCCGGCGGCTGGACGCATCCGGTGGTGGGGTTGTGGCCGGTGGCGCTGGCGGATGCGCTGGAGGCGGGTCTGCGTGCCGGCATGCGCAAGATCGATGCTTGGACCGGGCAGGTCGGCGTGGCGTATGCTGACTACGCGGTGGGCGACGCCGATCCGTTTTTCAACGTGAACCGGCCCGAGGATCTGGAAGAGGCGGCGATATTTCTCGCCCGCAACAGGCAGGAGAGCGGGCGATGAGCGGGTATGGGCTATGGCAGCGGGACCTTCGCCATGCCGCTTCGAACGCCCACTTGCGGCGATGCGGCCGCCTCTGGCAGCGTGCCGCCGTTGTGGGCATCGGGATGGTGGCGGGTGATATGACGTGGCGCAGGACAGAACGGGTGGCGGCATGACGGAGACCATCGCGCAGACCGAGGACGAGGCGGCGTTGGCGGTGCTGATCGTGAAGACGCTGAACCTGGAGGTGACGCCCGCCGAGATCGACCCGGCGGCGCCGTTGTTCGGCGAGGGGTTGGGGCTCGATTCGATCGATATCCTGGAGGTGGCGCTGGCGGTCTCGCAGACCTACGGCGTGAAGCTGCGGGCCGACGACGAGAACAACACGGCGATTTTCCAGTCGCTGCGCCGGCTGTCGAGCGAGATTCAGAGCCGTCGAGAGTGATGCCAGGGCTTGTGAGGCCAGGGAGAGTGCGCCAGGCATGCGTGGTCGCGGCCATGGCCTGCCTTCTTTTGGCCCCTGTCATGGCGCATCTTTCCCTGGTCACGCACCGCTTCACGGCGGTGGCGGGCGTGCTGGTGGCGGTGCAGGCGGCGCTGCTGGGCTGGCTGCTGGCGGGGCAGGTGGCCAAGCTGTGTACCTGGCGCCTGTTCAAATGGCGCCTGTTTGGTTGGCGAGGGGCCGTGATGCGGGGGGCGGGCTTCATGGCGGCAGTGGCGGCGGGCGTGGTGACGATCCTGATCTGGCGCCGCAGCGCCGACGGGCTGGTGGCGGCCTCGGCCATTCCGCATCTCCTGATCTATCTGAGTCTCCTCGTGGTGTTCGCGGGGTCGCTGGCGCCGGGCCGGATTCCGGTGATCACACAGATCGCCGCGCGGGCGCGCGGAACGCTGGATGCGGTTCTGCTGGCCTACACGCGTCGCGTGACGATGGCGTGGTGCCTGTTCTTCGTGGCCCAGCTGGCGGTGTCGTTGCTGTTGTTCCTGCTGGCGCCGCTGTCGTGGTGGCAGGTGTTTCTCAATTTGCTGACGGTGCCGCTGGTGGCGGTGATGTTTGCCGGCGAGCTGCTTTATCGCCATCTGCGGCACGGGATACACGTGCCGCAGGGGCCGGCGGGGTTCGGCGCGCGGATGCGGCATGTGGTGGCGCAGTTTCGCGCGCCCCTGGGGCCGCAGAAACCATGATGGCCGAGATGCCGGCCCCTCTCGCGCTGGTGCGCGACGATGCCGCCGGGCGGGCGTTCGCGCGGCGGGGCGGCGAGGTTTTCCCGGTGGGGCGGTTCTTACACGATGTGGCGTGTCTGGCAGCGTTGCTGCCGCCCGGGCGGCCGGTGGCCAATCTGTGCCAGGATCGTTACCGGTTCGCGGTGGGGTTTGGCGCCGCCTTGTGCGCGGGGGGTGTGACGCTGCTGCCGCCTTCGGACATGCCGGCCGTGCTGGACGCGGTGATGGCGGATTACCCGGGCGCGGTCTGCCTTGGGGACACGCCTTGCCGCGAGGGGCGGGCGATGTTCGCCTATCCCGCGCTGCCGGCCTGGGATGGGGTGTGGCGGGGTACGCCGTTCTTTGCCTCCGACCAGCCGGCCTGCGTGCTGTTCACCTCGGGCTCCACAGGCCGGCCGCAGCCGCATGTGCGAAGCTGGGGGCTGCTGGTGGCCAGCGCGGTGTCGGCGGGGCGCGAGATCGGGGTTGTGGCGGGGGCCAGCCTGGTGGGCACGGTGCCGCATCAGCACAGCTACGGGCTGGAATCGTTGATCATGCTGGCGTTGCAACAGGGGCTGGTGCTGGTGGCGGACCGGCCCTTCTACGCGCATGACATCGTGGCGGTGCTGGCGGCGGTGCCGTCTCCGCGCATGCTGGTGACGACACCGGTGCATCTGAAGCTGCTGCTGGGGGACGGGCAGGAGCTGCCTGCGGTGGATCTGCTGCTGTCGGCCACGGCGCCGTTGGATGTGGCACTGGCCTGTGCGGCCGAGGAGGGTTTCGCGGCGCCGCTGCATGAGATCTACGGGTGTTCGGAGATCGGCCAGCTCGCGAGCCGTCGCAGCGTGCACGGCGAGGAGTGGCGGTGCCTGGACGGGTTCGCCATGCGCCAGGACGGCAGCGCCACCTGGGCCTGTGTGTCGACGTTCGGGGCGGCGTGCGAGACGCGGCTGGGCGATATCATCGAGCTGCGGGACGCCCGGCATTTCCGGCTGCTGGGGCGCAGCACGGACCTGGTGAACATCGCGGGCAAGCGCAGTTCGCTGTCCGCGCTGGCTGCTCAGCTCTGCGCGGTGGACGGTGTGCTGGACGCGGTGTTCGTGGCCGCCGGCGAGTCGGAGCTGGGGCGGCAATATCTCGACGCCTGCGCGGTGGCGCCGGGATGCGACGCGCCGGAGGTGCTGCGCGCGCTGCGCCTGCGCGTGGATCCGGTTTTCCTGCCGCGCCGGCTGCGTCTGGTGGACGCGCTCGGGCGTAACGAGGTCGGGAAATTGACGCAGGCGGCCCTTCGGCAGCTGTGGGGCGAGGGGCAGGAGGGCTGATGGAGAGGTTGGTTGGGCGGGACGCGGCATCGCCGCTGACGGGGCGGGTGGTGCATGTGTTCGGCGCCGCGCACCCGACCGCGGCGGGGCATTTTCCCGGCAACCCCATCATCCCCGGCGCGTGCCTGCTGCGTGAAGTGGTGGCCGCCGTGGGAGGGGCTGGTGGCCTTGCGATGGACGCTGTGAAGTTTCTGCATCCCGTGCGCCCGGGCGACGCGATGGCGATCGAGTGGCGGGACGATGGGGCGGGCGGCGTGCGGTTCACCTGCCTCATCGATGGCGGGCCCAAGGTTATGACGGGTGTTCTGCGGTTGCGGGCGTTTTGAGCGTCTCCGCCCGACATTCTGCGCCGTTGTGAGCGCTGCCATGCAGGATCGTGCGAAATGGACGCAGCAGCGCGAGCGCGGCTCGGTATGGGCGATCCGCGTGGCGGTGTGGCTGGCGCTGCATGCGGGGCGCGCGGTGCTGCGGGTGCTGCTGGTGCCGGTCTGCGCGTATTTCATGTTGGTGCCGTCGCCCTGGCAGCGCGCGTCCCGGGATTATCTGCCGCGCGCGCTGGGTCGGAAGGCGCGGTTTTCCGACGGCTGGCGGCACTGTCAGTGCTTTGCCCAATGCTTGCTGGACCGGATCTATCTGCTGCACGGCCAGCGCGCGCGTTTCGACGTGCGGCTGGTGGGCGGGCCCGTTATCGACCGGATGCGGGGTGACGGGTTGGGCGACGGATTGGGCGCGGGGAAGGGCGTGTTGTTGTTCGGCGCCCATCTCGGCAGTTTCGAGGTGACGCGCGCGGCCGGTCATGCCACGGCCTGCGCGCCGATCAGCCTGGTGATGTATGAGGACAACGCGAAGAAGACCGGCGCGGTGCTGGGGGCGATCAATCCGGCGTTGCAGCTGGAGATCATCTCGCTCGGCCGGCCGCAGGCGATGCTGGCGGTGCGCGACCGGTTGATGGACGGGCATCTGGTGGGGGTTCTGCCGGATCGCAGCATTAGCGACGAGCGGCGGGTGCGGATCGATTTTCTGGGCGCGCCCGCGTGGTTTCCGGAGGGGCCTTTTCGTATGGCGTCGTTGCTGGGCTATCCCGTGGTGTTCATGCTGGGTCTGTATCGCGGCGGGCGGCGTTACGATGTGGTGTTTGAGGATCTCGGCGATCCCTCCGACGTGCAGGCCACCATGCGGCGCTATGTGGCGCTGCTCGAGCGGTATTGTCGCGAGGCGCCTTACAACTGGTTCAATTTCTATGATTTCTGGGCTTAGGCCTCTCGCCATTCTCGTGATGGCGGTTCTGCTGACCTCGGCGGCCCGTGCGGAACAGGATGTGGTCAGCGACGCCTGGTCGATGCCGGCGCTGATGGCGCGGCTTGCGGAGACGAAGGGCGGCTCGGCGCATTTCGTGGAGCGGCGGGTGTTGCAGATGGTGGCCACGCCGCTGCAATCCTCCGGCGTGCTCCGCTATGCCGCGCCGGATCGGCTGGAGAAGCAGACCCTTGAGCCGGTCCCCCAGCGCCTGCTGCTGGTGGGCGGGAAGGTGACCATCGAGCGCGCGGGCGAGACGACGCAGACGATCAGCCTGTCCGACTATCCTGAGATCGCGGCGTTGGTGGAGGGGTTGCGTGCGACCATGGCCGGCGATCTCGCCACGTTGCAGCGGTATTACGATGTGCGCCTGGAGGGCAATGCGGGGGCGTGGGCGCTGACGTTGCGGCCCCGTGACGCGCGCATGCAGAAACTGGTGCGCGAGATCCGGATTGCGGGCAGCGGCGGGTTGCTCGCGCGGGTGGACACGGTGGAGACCGATGGCGACCGGACCGAGACGGTGATCACGCCGGACGCGCCGTGACGCGATCGCGCTGGGTTTTTACGGTCTGGCTGCTGGGGATCGTGGCGTGCGTGGCGGTGATCTCGCGTACCGCGTTCACCACAGACATGCAGGCGTTTCTGCCGCGCGCGCCCCGGCCGGCGCAGCAGATACTGGTGGATCAGCTGCGCGAGGGTGTGGTGTCGCGCCTGGTTCTGGTGTCGATCGAGGGCGAGGCGGCGACGCGGTTGAGCCGAGGCTTGGCGGACCGGCTGCGCGGCGATGCGCGGTTTGCCCTGGTGGCCAATGGCGATCAGAGCGCGCTGGGGCGCGAGCGGGACCTGGTGTGGGGGCGGCGCTATGTGCTGAGCGCGGACGTGACGCCGGGGCGGTTCACAGCCGAGGGGCTGCATCGCGCATTGGAGGCGGATCTGGGGCTGCTGGGCTCGGAGATGGGTCTGCTCATCAAGCGGGCGTTGCCATCCGATCCCACCGGGGAGGCCCTGGGGCTGATCCAGTCGCTGGCCGGACAGTCCCGTGCCGCCACGCGCGATGGGGTTTGGGTGACGCAGGATGGGCGGGCGGCGCTGCTGATGGTGTCCACCCGCGCGGCGGGGTTCGATATCGACGCGCAGGAGGCGGCGTTGGCGGTGATCCGCGCGGGGTTTGCGGGGCTGGAGGAGGCGGCGGGGGCGGCGTTGGTGGTGACAGGGCCGCCGGTGTTCGCCGTGCAGTCCCGCGACCGGATCAAGGGGGATGCGGAACTGTTTTCCACGGTGGCGACGGTTCTGGTGGCCGGCGTGCTGCTGCTGGCCTACCGGTCTGCGCGGCTGCTGGGCCTGGCGTTGTTGCCGGTGGCGAGCGGGGCGCTGGCCGGGGTGGCGGCGGTGAGCGTGGCGTTCGGGCTGGTGCACGGCATCACGCTGGGGTTCGGCGTGACGCTGATCGGCGAGGCCGTGGATTACGCGATCTATCTGTTCACCCAGACCCGGCCGGGGGAGAGCCCGCGCGCGACGCTGCCGCGGGTGTGGTCGGTTCTGCGGCTGGGGATGCTGACCTCGGTGTGCGGGTTCAGCGCGATGTTGTTCTCGGGGTTTTCCGGCTTCGCGCAGCTGGGGCTTTTCACCATCGCGGGGCTGGTGGTGGCGCTGGCGGTGACGCGGTTCGTGTTGCCGGAGCTGATGGCGGGCGGGCTTCGCGCGGGGGGCGTGGGGTTCGCGCGGCCGGTGCTGGCGTTGATGTGCAGGGGCGGCGTGCTGCGTTGGGCGGTGCTGGTGCTGGCGGGGGTGGCGGGTGCGTCGCTGGCGGGGCATCGCGGGCCGTTCTGGGAGGATCAGCTTTCCAGCATGAGTCCGATCCCGAAGGCGGACCTGGCGGTGGATGCGCGGCTGCGGGCGGCGTTGGGGGCGCCGGATGTGCGGCATCTGCTGGTGGTGGAGGCGGACAGCCGGGAGGCGGCGCTGCAGGCGAGCGAGCGTGTGGGGGTGTTGCTGCGGCCTGTGGTGGCGGCGGGGTTGATCGGTGGTTTTGATACGCCGGCGCGGTTTCTGCCGAGCGAGGCGGCGCAGCGCGCGCGGCTGGCGGCGTTGCCGGATGCGGCGGTGCTGGCGGCCAATCTGGCGGCGGCCGTGGTGGGCACGCCGTTTCGTGCCGAGAGTTTCGCGCCCTTCCTGGCCGATGTGGCGGCGGCGCGGACGGCGGGGGTGCTGGATCGGGGCGACCTCGATGGCAGCGCCTTGGCGTTGCAGGTGGACACGCTGTTGTTTCAACGCGCCGGGGTTTCGGGGCAGGGGGGGCGGTTCGTGGCGCTGATGCCGTTGCGCGGGGTGCGCGATGCGGCGGCGGTGGAGGCGGCGATTGCGGCGTCTGATGTGCCGGGGCTGATCTTCGTGGATCTGGCGCGGGAGTCGAACGGGTTGCTGGCGCGCTATCGGGCGGAGGCGGTGACGTTGTCGCTGGCGGGAAGCCTGGTGATCGTGGTCTTGCTGGGGGTGGCGTTGCGGGCGCCGCGCCGGATTGCGGTGGTGCTGGCGCCGTTGGCCGCCGCGGTCCTGTGCACGGCCGCCATCGATCTGGCGTGGGCGGGGCGGCTTTCGATCTTCAATCTGTTCGGGCTGTTGCTGGTGGTGGCCGTGGGGTCGAACTACGCCTTGTTTTTTGAGCGCGCGTGGCGCGTGCCGACGCCGGAAGGCGCGCGGGTGGTGGCGTCCTTGGTGCTGGCGGATGTGTGCACGGTGATCGGGTTTGGCGTGCTGGGCTTTTCCGACGTGCCGGTGCTGGGCGGGATCGGCGCCACGGTGGCGATGGGCGCGTGCCTGAGCTTGCTGTTCGCAGCCGTGATCGGGCCGCGTTCGGGGACGGCGGCGGCGTGAGGGATCTGCTGCTGATGCTGCCGGGCGCCTATTTCCAGCCGGGGGATTATGCCGGGCACGGCATGATGGAGGGGGTTCCCGCCGGCATGGAGGCCGTGGAGGTGCCGCCTTGCCCGGAGCGGTACCTCGACGGCGATGTGGGGGCATGGCTGCACGCGGAATTCGTGGCGCCGGCGGCGGGGCGGCGGGTTTTCATGCTGGGGATCTCGCTGGGGGCGATGGGCGCGCTGATGCATGCGCAGGCGTATCCCGGCGCCGTGTCCGGGTTCGTGCTGCTGTCGCCGTTTCTGGGCACGCGCGGTCTGGTCGCCGAGGCGGTGGCGGCCGGGGGGTTGGCGGCGTGGGCACCGGGCGTGGTGGGGGCGCGGGATATCGAGCGGCGGCTGTTGGCGGGCGTGGCGCGCGCGCCGCCTTCGTGCGTGCATCTGGGATGCGGGTTGTCGGATCGCTATGCCGATGCCAGCCGGTTGTTGGAGGGCGTGCTGCCGGCCACGCATGTTCTGTGGCGCGACGGCGGGCATGATTGGGCGTGCTGGCGGGTGCTATGGTCGCAGATTTTGCAAATGCACCCATTTGAGACCTCGGACGCGAGGGGGTCTGGTTGATGCGCGCGATGCTGTGTCTGTTGGCGGTGCTGTTGCTGGGCGGGTGCATCGACGCGCGGTATCCCGCGACGCTGGCCTTGGCACCCGCGCCTTCGGCTGAGGCAAGTTACGCGGCGGTCTATCCGTATTACCTGGAATTCTGCGCGGTTTCGGAAATTCGCAAGAAGCCGGGCTCGGCGGTGGATATCTCGGGCGGTGGGCCTGGCGGGCATTCGGTGCTGTATCTGGGCGGGGTGTGCAAGGCGGGGGGCGGCTATCCCGAGATCACGCTGTGCACGGGCGATCCCGCGTCGCAGGGCGTGGGGATCAGCGTGAACGCGCATTACAGCAACGCGAACTGGTCGGCGATTTCGGGGCGCGATTTCTTCTTTCACGGCGACCTTGCCCCGGGCGAGGCCCTGACGGCGGCCAGCTACGCGCGCACCCAGGCACGGGCGAAGGCGGAGGGGGCGCTCGACGGGATCGTGTTTCATGACGCGGTGATGCGCGACAAGCCCGACGGGATCTCGGCGCGCGACTATCGCTACGAATTGTCGGTGGCGACGGATTACGCGATCGGGTTCGGGCGGGACCGGTATTGCGCGCGGGTGCCGGTCGACCGGGCGCGGATGGGCGCGGTGGTGGCGTATCTGAACGCCGTGAATCTGCCGTATCGGCAAGGGTTGAAGGCGTTCGAATGGGATGTGCTGCGCGATAACTGCGCGCATCTGACGCATAATGCGCTGGCGGTGGTGGGGTTGTGGCGGCATTGGCCGACCGATCGGGCGCTGGTGGTGGCGGCGTTCGACTTCCCGGTGCCGAAGAATGAATTCGTCAATCTTATGGAGCGGGTCAACGACGTTGCGATCGACGATCCCGAGGCGGTGTGGGATGACAGGGAACTGCGAGGCGCGTTGCTCGTTCAGGAGTGGTTGCCGACGCGCCCGGGTGGGCTGGCGGAGGCGGAGCGGGCGGTGGCCGACAATGAGATGTATGAGACGGATCTGCGGCTGATTTTCTTTGATGAGGCGATCACCGGACACTATCGGCGGCATTTCAAGGCGATTTTTCAAGATCCGGTGCAGACCGATCTTCGCGCCAACCTCGATCATTTCAGTGGCGTCTACGATTCCATCTTGGCGCGGCGCGCGTTGATTGGGCAATCTTTCGACACGCCGGCGCGAAAAGGGTTCATTGTTGCTTACTTCGACCATATCGCGGCCGAGCGTGCGGCGGTCGACGCAAGCCTTCGGCGCTTGGGTGAGGCGAGCCGAACGCGTTGAGGTCCGAGGGAACAGTATCTGAATGCAGTCGCTTCGGTTGAGCCAGATGTGTATCGCCACCAGTCTGGGGCGCGGCTTGGACACGCATTGGGAGGCGCTGCGCACAGGGCGGAGCGGGCTCGCGCCATGCGTGTTCGAGGATGTGCGGCTTGAGACCCATGTGGGGGCGATCGACGGGCTGGACCATCTGGAATTGCCGGCGGGGCTGCGGGCCTATGATTGTCGGAACAATCGGGCGGCGGAGCTGGCGTTGCGCCAGGACGGGTTCGACGATGCGATGGCTTCGGCGCGCGAGCGGTATGGCGCGGCGCGGATCGGGGTTTTTCTGGGCACCAGCACGTCTGGCATCCTCGAGGCCGAGCACGCGTATCAGGCGCGCGATGCGAGCGGCCGGCTGCCGGCGCAGTTTCGGTATTCCACCACGCACAACACGCATTCGCTGGCGGCGTTCGTGCAAAAGCGGTTCGGTCTGTCCGGGCCATCGCTCGTGGTGTCGTGCGCGTGCGCGTCCACCGGCAAGGCGTTCGGCAATGCGGCGCGGGCGATGGCGGCGGGATTGTGCGATGCGGCCATCGTGGGCGGGGCGGATACGCTGTGTCTGACCACGTTGCATGGGTTCGCGTCGTTGCAGCTGGTCTCGCCCGAGCCGTGCCGGCCTTGCGATGGTGGGCGGGACGGGATCTCGATCGGCGAGGCGGCGGGGTTCGTGCTGCTGGAGCGGGGCGATGCGCCTGGTGCGATACGGCCGGGCGACATCGTGTTTCGCGGGTTGGGCGAGAGCAACGACGCGTATCATATGTCGTCGCCGCATCCCGAGGGGGCCGGCGCCCGGCTTGCGATCGTGCGGGCGTTACAGGCGGCGGGGCTGGAGGCGGGCGATATCGACTACGTGAACCTGCACGCCACGGCCACCCTGGTGGGCGACAAGGCCGAGGACCATGCGGTGTTTGACGTGTTTGGCGGGCAGACGCCGGCGAGCTCCACCAAGGGGGCCACGGGCCATACGCTTGGGGCGGCCGGCATCGTGGAGGCGATTTTCAGCGCCCAGGCGTTGCAGCATCAGTTCATGCCCGGCTCCGTGCATCTGCGCGCGCGCGACGCGGGCTTTCGCAGCAACGTGCTGGGGCGGGGCGAGGCGCGGTCGATGCGGCGGGTGATGAGCAATTCGTTCGGGTTCGGCGGCACCAATTGCAGCCTCATCCTCGAGCTTGCGGCGTGAGGGTTTTCGTCGACGGGATCGGCGTGCTGGGGCCGGGCATGCCGGACTGGCCGTCGACACAGGCGATGCTGGCGGACGGGCGGGATGTGGTGCCGGAGGCGGTGGTGCTGCCGGCGATCGCGGCGTTGCCGGCGGCCGAGCGCCGGCGCACGGGCTCGGTGGTGAAGCTGGCGGTGGGGGTGGGGTTGGAGGCGCTGGCACAGGCGGGCAGCGATCCCGCCGACATGGCGACCGTGTTCACGTCCTCCGGTGCCGACGGCGATACCATTCATGCCATCCTCACGGTGCTGACCGCGGGCGATTGCCAGATCTCGCCCACGCGGTTTCATAACTCCGTGCACAACGCGCCGTCCGGCTATTGGGCGCTGGCGTGCCGGGCGACGGCGCCGAGCACGAGCCTGTGTGGATTTGACGGTAGTTTCGCGATGGGACTGCTGGACGCGGCGGCCCAGGTTTGTGTAGATCAGCGCGCGGTTACGCTTTTGTCATACGATCATCCGTATCCGGAACCTTTGCATGCGGCGCGGCTCTTACACAGTGTGTTTGCGGTGTCGTTGGTGCTGAGTCCGGCGCGGTCGGATGCGAGTCTGGCGGAGTTGCGGGTGACGACGCGGCAAAGCCAGGGGTCTGGTTGTAGGATGCGCCAGCCCGGGCTGGAGACACTACGCCGGGACAATCCGGCGGCACGCAGCCTGCCGCTGTTGGGCGCCTTGGCGCCGCGTCAGGCGTCGGATGACTGGGAGAATGTGGTGATCGAGGGGATCGAGGCGATGCTGGTGGATATTTCGGTGCGTCGGCTGTGATGCGCGCCTTGGCCGGCGACATCGACATCGCGTCGATGATTCCGCACACGGGATCGATGTGTCTGCTGGACCAGGTGGTGGGCTACGACGAGACGCAGATCCATTGCAGCACGGCCTCGCATCGCGACGCCGCCAATCCGCTCGCGGTGGCCGGACGGCTCGACACGATCTGCGCGGTGGAATACGCGGCCCAGGCGATGGCGCTGCATGGGGCGTTGACCGGCCCGGTGGTGGGGCGGCCCGCGATGGGCTACCTCGCGAGCCTGCGGGATGTGGATTGCGAGGATGACCGGCTGGATCTGCTGGAAGCCGATCTGGACGTGACGGCGACGCGGCTGCACGGCGAGACCGGGCGGGTGATCTATGATTTCGCGGTGCATTGCCAGGGTCGGAAGTTGCTGACCGGGCGTGCGGCCGTGGTGCTGGATGCCGCGGGTGGTGGCCTGAAGGCTTGAGGCGTGCGCTGGTGACGGGCGGCAGCGGGGCGCTCGGCGCCGCCATCTGCCGCATGCTGGCGGGGCAGGGGCATCACGTCGTCATTCACGCCAATTCCGGTGCCGCGCGGGCGGACGGCCTGCGCGCGGAGATCGCGGCGGCGGGCGGCTCGGCCGAGGTGGCGATCTTCGATGTGACCGATGCCGATGCCACCTCTGCCGCCTTGGCGCGGGTGCTGGAGGGGGGTGCCGTCGAGATCCTCGTCAACAATGCCGGAATCCATGACGACGCCGTGATGCCGGGGATGCGCGCCGATCAGTGGAACCGCGTCATCGACGTGTCGCTGGGCGGGTTCTTCAATGTGACGCAGCCGTTGCTGATGCCGATGATGCGGGGGCGCTGGGGGCGGATCGTTTCGATCTCGTCGGTGGCGGCCGTGCTGGGCAATCGCGGGCAGACCAATTATGCCGCCGCCAAGGCCGGGTTGCATGGCGCCACGCGGTCGCTGGCGCTGGAGTTGGCGAGCCGGGGGGTGACGGCCAATGTGGTGGCGCCGGGGATCATCGCCTCGCCGATGGGGGATGCGGCGTTTCCGGCCGAGATGGTGGCCAGGTTGGTGCCGATGAAGCGGGCGGGGACGGCGGACGAGGTGGCGGCGCTGGTGCGGTTCCTGGTGTCCGACGATGCCGGCTACATCACCGGGCAGGTGATTTCGATCAACGGCGGGATGGGATAGCGACCATCTAGATCCGGCTGAGGCGTATCATGGCAAGTCTGGTGTACATGAAGCCCAGGATGAGGTTGTCGCGCAGGTAGTTGAAATGCGAGACGCCGCCTTCGCATCTGGCGAAGTAGCGCACGCGGGTGGGGAAGTTGATGGGGCGCACGCCGCGCCAGCAGAGCCGTATTGCGGCTTCGGGGTCGAAGTCGAAACGGCGCATCCAGCGGGTGGCGGCGAATTCGCGGCGCAGCGGCGCGATCGGATAGACGCGCATGCCGTAGAGGCTGTCGCCGATGCCGGCCCAGTTGGTCTCGAGGTTGGCCAGCAGATTGGCGGCCTTGCGGCCGATGACGCGCGCGCGGGGGGCGCTGGCGTCGAAGATGGGGCTGCCCAGGATCATGGCGCCGGGTTCGGCTTTGGAGAGCGCCATCATGGCGGCGATGTCGCCGGCTTCGTGCTGGCCATCGGAATCCATGGTGAGCACATGGGTGAAGCCGTGGGCTTCGGCCTCGGCGAGCGCGTGCAGGACGGCGGCGCCCTTGCCGCGGTTGTGGGGCAGGCGGAACACGCGCAGGCCAGGAGCGTGCGGGAGGGCGCGCGCGAGGTGTTCGGGCGTGCCGTCTGTGCTGCCGTCGAACACCACCCACACATGGGGCCAGTGCAGGCGGGCCTGGGACACGGTTTCGAGCAGTTTGGCGCCGGTGTTGTAGCTGGGGATCAGGACGAGATGCGTGGCGGTGGCGGGCGCGGGGGCGGCGCAGACGGGGAGGTCTGCGCCGCGGGCGGTCTCGGGCAAGGTCAGACCTTGGAGAGGGGAAGCGGTGCGGGGCCGGCCCAGCGCAGGGCGAGGGTTTTGATGAAGTAGATGCCCTGGAACAGCATCAGGCGGGGGCGGATCGGCGATGGGCCGAACACGTCTCCGGAGAGCAGCGACAGCAGCGCCTCCTGGATTCGGAAGAAGTTGCGCGGGTTCATGAACAGGTCGCGCATGGCCGGGCGGGTCATGCGGTAGATATACCAGGAGAAGCGGCTCAGCGACTTCGACACGTCGGTGGCGTAGTGGCGCTTGGCGCGTTCGGCCTGGGCGGCGGTGCCGTGCAGGCAGGTTCCGACGACGTCTGCCGCCAGAAATCCGCCTTTCATGGCGAGGTAGACGCCGCTGGAGAACACCGGGTCGATGAAGGCGAAGCTGTCGCCCACCATCAGGAAGTCCGGCCCGCTGATGCGCTCGGCGCGGTAGGAGTAGTTGCCGGTGGCCTGGGCCTCGCCGACCATGGTGGCGTCCGCCAGGCGTGCGGCCAGAGCGGGCGCCATGGCGATGAGGCTGTGCAGGAAGCTGGTGGTGTCGGTCTTGCGGGCCTTGATGAACTCCGGCGGGCAGACGGCGCCGATGCTGGTGGTGCCGTCTGCCAGCGGGATGAACCAGAACCAGCCATGGGCGAACCAGAACACGCTGATATTGCCCTCGGCCTTGTCGGCCAGGCGATGCGCGCCTTCGAAATGGGCGAAGACGGCGGCGGATTTATGCCGGGGATTGCGCTGCTTGATGCCCATCTTGCTGGCCATCAGCGTGTCCCGGCCTGACGCGTCGACCATGAAGCGGGCGGTGTAGCGGTGATCCTGGCCTGCCTCGTCTCGCCCGGTGGCGACGACGTGCCCGGGGGCGGGGAATGCCATGTCCGTGACGCGGATGCCCTCGATGACCTCGGCGCCCTTGGCCTGGGCGTTGCGCAGCAGGATCTCGTCGAACTCGGAGCGGCGGACCTGGTAGGAGTAGGGGTATGTCTTGTCCCAGGCCTGGCCGAAATCGAGCGTCATGGCCTTGTTGTGGGCGGGGGAGACGAATTCGACGCCGTATTTCGGCATGCTGACGCGCTCGACCGCGTCTTTCACGCCGAGCTGCTCGAGCAGGGGCACGTTCAGCGGGAGCAGCGATTCGCCGATGTGAAAGCGCGGGTGGTGGGCTTTTTCCAGCAGCAGGACCCGTTCGCCGCGATCGGCCAGGAGGGTGGCCACGGTGGAGCCGGCGGGGCCGCCGCCCACGACGATCACGTCGTATTCGGGCGCGGTGATGGCGTTGTGGGACGCTTCGGGCGCGGGAGAGGCGTATGCCGCTTGGGCCAAGTTCTGCACCATGCAAAAGGGGTTGCTTCGGGCTTAACGTATCCAACGTCATATGTTTGCAGAAGCATGTTCCGCAATGGCTATTTTCTGATGCACGGCGCCGGTGATGCGCGCCAGTGATGCGCGCCAGTGATGGGGCGGCGCTTTTTGACGAGGTGAAATTCTCTCCTTGCCGATGTTTTCTCTTGCGTTTCTGGTCCTTTTGTGTTCTTGTTTCGTTCATGATTTTCACGTCCACCCTTGATCGTTTTGCGCTGATATGTGGGACCTTGTCCCGTGCGGTGGCGGCGTGTCTGGGGCGGGGGCTGATGACGCCTGCGATCATCGTTCTGGTGTGGGGGCGGGTGCGGCGGACGGAGGCGCGGTTTCTGACGCTGGTGGAGCGTGTGCGTTCGGGGCGGTATCGCGCTGGGCCGTATCGCGCTGGGCAGATGCGGGCTGGTGCGGAATTTCGGCCTGGGTCCGACATTGGGGCCGATGTCGCTTTGGGTCGCGCGGTGGCGGCGCGGCCGGCGGGTGCTGGGCGGCTTCCGCGGCGGTTCGGCTGGCTGATGGGGCTGATGCCGTATGAGGCGGCCTGCTATGGCGGGCAGTTGCGCACGGTGCTGGCCGAGCCCGAAATGGTGGCGCTGCTGGCCGATGTGGCGCAGGCGCGGCGGATTCTGGCGCCGGTGTGCCGGATGCTGGGGGTGGAGATTCCGGGTGTGGCGCCTGTGGTGCGCGCGGTTGCGATGCCGCGCAAGCGGGTGCGCCGTGCCGCGGTGCCCATCGATATCGGGCGTGTGCCGTTGCCGCGTGGCGTTCTGGCGGCCGCGCGGCGACAGGGATACGGCAAGGGCCGGTTTTTGAAACACGGTTGAGGTTTGGCGCGGAACCGACTTATTTTTGTTCCGGTTTGTTAATGAGTGAGGGGGAAGAGAGTTACTTTTTGGCGCGGCGCAGGGCGCTTTCCATCAGGATGGCGAGCAGGCCCACGAAGAAGATGAGGGCGGGAAGGCTGCCGTGCAGTCCCAGACGCGGCACGGCCAGCGCGGTGACGGCGACCCAGGCGAGGATGGCGAGCGCGAAGCCGGCATCGTCGACGAAGAGGCCGAACAGCTCGGACAGGATGGTTTTCAGCCCGTTCATGACGCGGCCTCCGCCTTGGTGCGGCAAAGCGAGACAGACAGGATGGAGGCGGCGAGGTAGCCGGCACCCAGGATAAGCAACGACCAGTCTTCTCCCGGCCAGGCGAGGCCGAGGCCTTCGCCGATCCAGAACGTGCCGAAGGCGCTGAGCAGGACGCCGACGGTGAATTTCAGGGTGTTCTCGGGGATGGTGGAGACCGGCTTGTGCAGCGCAAGGCCGAGGGCAATCACCACCAGCAAGGCGGCGATGGCGCCCACAGACGCGGGGATCAGCAGCCCGCCGCCGGCGGCCCCCATGGCGACGATGATGAACACGACCTCGATCCCTTCCACCATCGTGATCTTGAAGGAGGTGGCGACGGCCACACGGTCCCAGCCTTGGGTGACACGGGCGAGGCTGCTGAGCGTGGCCACTTCCTCGGCGAACAGTTTTTCCTCGTCGTGCAACGCGATGATGCCGGCGGCGCGCAGGATGGCCTTGCGGAGCCAGCGCAGGCCGAACAGCAGGAGCAGCGTGCCGACGCCGAGTTGGACGAGGTCGAGCGGGATGCGGACGAGGGTGGGGCCCAGGATCAGGACGATGGCGATCAGCACCAGCATGGCGAGGCCGGCGCCGCCCAGGGCGCCTTTCCAGCCGCGGGTGGCGCCGACGGCGAGCACCACGGTAAGGGCCTCGATGAACTCGACCAGCGAGGCAAGGAAGCCGGCCAGCATGGTGGGGCCGGCATGACCCCAGTCGATCGTGAGCATGATGTTGGGCTCCGTTGTCTCGCTGCGGTGCGGCATTATGGCATGGGGCGTGCGGGGTTAAAAAGCGGACGGGAGCGATTTTTGGGAGAGGTTTGCGGCGCGGGCGCGGCCGGGGTTGCGCGACGGGGGGCAACCAAGCGTCGGTGGGGGGCGTTATCCGTGCCTACGTTCGAGGAGAGCCTGACGTGAAGATTTTGATGGTGCTGACGTCGCATGACGAGCTTGGCGATACCGGCGAGAAGACCGGCGTGTGGCTGGAGGAGTTCGTGGCGCCGTATTATGCGTTCCTGGATGCCGGCGCGAAGGTGACGTTGGCGTCGCCGAAGGGTGGGCGTCCGCCGGTTGATCCGAAGAGCGATCTGACATCGGAGGATGACGCGATCCTGGTGCGGTTCCGTGGCGATGCCGAGGCCGAGCATGCGTTCGACCAGACGGTGAAGCTGGAATCGGTGCCGGCGGATTATTTCGATGCGGTGTTCTATCCCGGTGGCCATGGCCCGATGTGGGACCTGGCGCAGGACAAGCATTCGATCCAGCTGATCGAGGATTTCATGAAGGCCGACAAGCCGGTGGCCGCGGTGTGCCATGGTCCGGCGGCGTTTCGCGGGGTGATGCTGAAGGGCAAGCCGATGCTCAGGGGCAAGCGGGTGACGGGCTTTTCCAATGCGGAGGAAGAGTCGGTGGGGCTGACCAAGGCGGTGCCGTTCCTGCTGGAGGACGAGATGAAGAAGTTGGGCGCGCAGTATGAGAAGGGCGAGCCGGGACAGAGTTTCGTGGTGACGGACCGTCATCTGGTGACGGGGCAGAACCCGGCATCCTCCCTGGCCACGGCGGAGGCGCTGTTGGCGCAGCTGACCCCGGCTTGATTACCGGCTCCTGATAGCCGTTCGGCCCCGGGCGTTTCGACGCGCCGGGGGCCGGGTGCCGGGACGCGAGGATTTCGTCCGCCGCGCGGATGATGCGTTCGAATCGACGACAAACGCTGGGGCGACGCCTTATGCTCGGCGCTGACGCTGGCCCGGTCGGCCGGCGCGCTTGGGAGGGCTCACCATGAAATCCATTCTTCTGGCTGCTGTGGTTCTGCTGTCGTCGTCCGCCGCGTGGGCGGATGGCCCGACATGCAAGGGCACCGCTGTCGACAAGAAGCTGGCCGGCGCCGCGATGACGAGCTTCATGAAGAAGTGCGAGGCGGATGCCGCCAAGACCTGCGATATCTCGGCTTCCGACAAGAAGCTGTTCGGCGCGGCGAAGACGAGCTTCAGCAAGAAATGCGTGGCCGACGCCGTGGGCAGCTGATCCAGGGATTGTGATGCGCCGGGGTGACGTTGCCCGAATGCGTCGGCTCCGGCGTCAGCGGCTTTGAAATAGCTCGTTGATCGGGTTGTCCGAGGTGGGCTGTGCGATGTGGAAGCGGTGGCCGGCGAGTGCCGCCACCGTCTGCCGCGCCTGCAGGAGCGGTGCGATGAGGTTGTGCTCGGGCGGGAAGGCGAGCAGCGCGCCCGCGCCGGTGGTGCGTATGCGCTCGGCGATGGCGCCGATGTCGAAGGCGATGGCGGGGTAGCCGGCCTGCCAGACGTCTGACAGCGCGAAGCTCCACGTCTGTGGCCAGATGGCCGGGAAAAACACGAAATGCGGGTGGGCCTCGGTGAGGAGGCCCGGGAGGTCGGCGCGGGCGTAGGGGCCGTGCAGCCGAACGCAGGGGCGATGGCGGAATGCCTCCGCGTGTTCCGCGGCGCCGAAGATGTCGATCTCGATGGGGGCGTGCGCGGCCTCGATGGCGGCGGCGAGGCGGTGCAGGATGTCGTGGCCTTGATGGAGGCCGAGGCCGCCGACGACCGCGATGCGGGTGATGTCCTGACGGTCGCCGGCGCGGCTGATACGGGCCGGCTCGGTGTGATCGGGAGGTGGCACGACGCGCAGCCGGGCGGTGGGGAATTGGCGGCGCAGGCGGATGAGGGTGTCATGTGAGGGGACGATGACGGCCACGGCGGCGGTGAGCAGGCGGTCGTTGGCTGTGATCCAGCCGGCGAGGTCGGCGCGGATGTCATCGCCCTCGCTGCCGAAATCGGGGGTCGGGTTGGCGCACACGCAGAGCTGGCAGCAGCGCAGGCCGGGTTCGTTGCAGTGCAGCCCGGTGTGGTCGACCACGGTGACGCGGGGGCAGGACCATTGATAGTCGTGCACGTAGACCGCGTAGGGGATGGGTTGGGTTAGAATGTCGCGTATGGCGGGGCCGGCGCCGGTGAGCGAATGCAGCAGGATGCGCAGCGTGAGGTTGGTGACCGCGAGCTCGCGGACGAAATCGTCGATCCCCGTATGGGCCATGCGCAGGGACAGGCCGCGCTCCACCCAGGTGATGTGGAAGATGTCGGCGCCGCTGAAGCTATCGGTCGTGCGGGCGCAGACGAGGTTGGCGTGGCCGGGCGTGACGGCGAAGCGGGCGGCGAGGGCTGCGACGAGGATGGCGGTGCCGCCGCCCATGGCGTGGGTGAAATGCAGCAGGCAGTGCGTGGCGTGGGCTTCGAGCGTGCGGCGAAACGTCTCGGCGCGGGGTTTGGCCAGCGGATCCGTGGCGAGGAAGTGGCGCAGCTCGGTTTGGTATTCGGGGTAGCGCGCTTCCAGCCGGGGGTGGTTTTGTGCCAGGATCGCCGCGCGCGCCGCGGTGCCGAACGAGACGGAGCCGTGATGGTAGACCGCGAGATCCGCGGCTGCGACATGCGACCAGCCGCGGTCTCGCGCGCGCAGGCACCAATCGACCTCCTCGCAATAGCCCTGGCCCCAGCCGGGGTCGAACCCGCCGATATCGGCCAGCGCCTCGCGCCGGAGATAGAGGCAGAAGCCGATGCCGGTGGGGATGTCGACGGGGGGTGCGTGGGCGCGCTCCAGATGGGTGTCGAGGGTTCGGAGTTCGGCTTGCGTGAGGGTTGGAGCCATCTGGGCGTCGGGCTGGGCGTGGGACTGGGCGTCCGGCAGGCTGAGCACGGTGGCGTTGTTGGACAGCGGCGTGGCGGAGGCGATGCCGGGCCTGGCGTGGGCCGCGGCGCGCAGCCTGGCGGCGAAGCGGGGCGGCACCACGGTGTCGGCGTTGAGCAGGATGACGTCGTGCGAGGGATCGGCGGCGGCGATGCCGGCGGTGATGGCCTGGACGAAGCCGCGGCGCTCGGGCTGGCGCAGGAGGGTGACCTTCACCGTCTCGTGCAGGGCGGCCTGTGTGGCGAGCACGATGTCCATGGCGGGGTCGAGGGAGGCGTCGTCGACCAGGATGATGGCGTCGATCGCGTCATGGCCGGTGCAGGCGGCGTGCAGGCTTGCGAGGCAGTCGCGCGTTTCAAGCACGCCCTTGCAGATGGGCACGACGACGGTGACGCCGCGCCCGGCGCCGGTGGGGTGCAGGCGGTGGGAGGGGGCGTCGGCCACGGGCAGGCGGGGTGCGATGTGGTTGCGGGATTCGGGCGCGCCGGGGTCGATCAGGAGCGTTTGGCGGGCGGCGGCGCGGGCGCGGGCGACCTGATGGGCCGGTGACTGCGGGAGGAGGCGGGCGAGTTCGAGTTGCGCGTCTTGGCCGGCGCAAAGGATGAGGGGTCCGGCGTGCGGCGGGATGGGGATGCGGATGGTGCCGCCGGAGGAGGCGATGGTGCCAAGCGATGTTCGGATGCGGGTCGAGAGGTCTTCGGTGGTGATGGAAACCGGGCCGTGGGTGAGGGCGGGGTCGGCGAGATCCAGCGT
>JANYFG010000050.1 GCA_025362815.1 Rhodospirillales bacterium | reverse complement strand
TGAAGGTGATGGTGCCGATGGAGTCGGTGATGTCGGCGAGCATTTTGCCGTTGGCGTATTCGGTTTGGGTCATGGGTGAACCTTAGCGGACGGGAGGCCCGCCGAGGATCGGCAGGCGGTTGACGAGCAAGACGATGGCGAAGGTGATGACCAGGAGAAAAAGTCCCAAAACAGCGATGGCGCCGAGTTCGCCTGATTCGTTGAGGTCGTAGATCACCACCGAGATGACTTTGGTGTTGGAGGTGGTGAGCAGGATGGTGGCGGAGAGTTCTCGGATGACGCCGATGAAGACGATGGACCAGGTGGCGATGATGGTGGTTCTGAGCAGCGGGGCGGTGATCTGCATCAGGGCCTGCAGGCGGTTGGCGCCGAAGATGCGGGAGGCTTCTTCGAGTTCGACGTGAAGGCCGCGCATGGCGGCTTGGACCTGTTGGAAGCCGGCGGGCATTTCCAGCGTGATGAAGGCCACGAGCAGGATGCCGAGCGTGCCGTACAGCAGGAAGGGCGGCCGTGTGTAGACGAGGAACAGGCCGACACCCATGACGATCCCGGGGACGGCGATGGGGGCCATGGCCAAAGCGGGGAGCAGGCGGTGGCCGGGGACGAGTTGGCGGTGGGCGAGGTAGCCGACGACGAGGGCGATGAAGGTGACCGCTGTGGCGCTGCCGACACCTAAAATGAGGGTGTTCACCATGGCGTCTCGCGTGCCGGAGAACTCCCAAAGGATGAAATGCAGGTGGCGGGAGGAGAGCGTGGCCCAGGAGAGCGGGTCGGACAGGTTGTTGGTGATGGCGGATTTTATCAACGCGCCGTAGGGCAGGATGATGGGGCCCAGCATGATGAAGATGCAGAGCATGAAAGCGGGGATGCGGAAGGCGCCGAGCCTGATACGCCTTGGCGGCGAGTTCTTGCCGCCGACGACGACGTAGGATCGGCGGCCGAGGAGCCAGCGTTGGAGTTGCAGGACGCCGAGGGTGACGAGGAGCATGGGCAGCGCGGCGGCGGCGGCGAGGTTGGGTTGGGGGGGAACCTGGAAGAGGCTCCAGATTTTGGTGGTCAGCGTGTGGAAGCCCGAGGGAAGTGCGAGGATGGCGGGGGTGCCGAAGATGGTCAGGGCCTGGAGGAAGGCCACGAGCATGCCGGCGAGGATGGAGGGGAGGACGAGTGGCAGTGTGATGCGTCGGAGCGTGACCCAGGCTCCGCCGCCGAGGATGTGGGAGGCGTCATCGAGGTCGGCTGGGATGTTGTCCAGCGCGTTGGCCAGCACGGTGAAGACGTAGGGGAAGGTGTAGCAGGCGATGCAGAAGATGACGCCTTCCTTGGTGTAGATGTCGAAGATGTAGTCGTAGTCGTCGAGGCCGAAGAGTTTGCGGCCCCATTGGTTGAGCATGCCGGAATTTGGCGCAGCCAGGAGTTCCCAGGCGACGGCGCCGAGGAAGGGGGGGGTGACGAAGCTGGCGGTGACGAGGGCGCGGATGGCGGAGCGCATCGGCAGGTCGGTGCGCGAGACCAGCCATGCCAGCGGGACGGCGACGGCGCAGGCCAGCAGGGCGGCGCCAATGGCGATCTGGCCTGTGATGATCAAGGGTTTTCGCATGGCGGGGTCGGCGATCAGGCGGACGAAATTGGCTGTGGTAAGATGTCCGGCATTGTCGGTGACGCTGTACCAGGCGAGCCAGCCGATCGGCAGGATGACGAGCACGGCGAGCACCAGGGCGACCAGGGCGAAGAGGAAGATGGAAAGGTCCAGTCGGCGCAACAGGTCGGTCATCTCGCGAGCGCTCGGCAACTCTGGATCGGCAGATGGACGCCGATGCGGTCGCCTTGGGCGAAATGTTGTTCGAGGCGGGTGACGACGCGGATCTGGGTGTTGGAGCCGAGATCGACGAGGTAGTCGCGTTGGGCGCCGATATAGGTGTGGCGCAGGATGGTGCCGGCGTAGTGGTTTTCCCCCTGCCCCGGCATGGCTGAGAGTTCGATCTCGTGGGGACGGATGGAGATGGCGCTGGTGGCGCCCGCGGTTTCGCCCAGGCCCCAGGTGACGGAGAGGTCGCCGGAGTGGATCGTGTGGCCGATGACGTGGCCTGAGATGATGTTGGTGCCGCCGATGAAGCGGGCGACGAATTCGGATTGCGGGCGGAGAAAGATGTCTTCGGGTGTGCCGATCTGTTCGATCTGGCCGGCGTTCATCACCACGATGCGGTCCGCGGTGGTCATGGCTTCGAGCTGGTCGTGGGTGACGTAGACGGTCGTATAGCGGAGTTCGTCGTGGAGGCGGCGGATCTCGAAGCGCATCTCCTCGCGCAGGTTGGTGTCGAGGTTGCTGAGGGGTTCATCGAGCAGGAGGGTCTGCGGCTCGACCACCAGGGCGCGGGCCA
>JANYFG010000048.1 GCA_025362815.1 Rhodospirillales bacterium | reverse complement strand
GATCTCGCCGATCTCACGGCGCCGTTCGATGGGCCGATGATAGTGACAGTGGCGCCGGACGTGGTGGCGCCGGGCGACATCGCGCGGCTGGCGGCGGCCGGGCGCTTTGTGTTCGCGGGGCACACCGATGCGGATTTCGACACGGCGATAGCGGGCTTTTCGGCTGGAATCGTCGGCACCACGCATCTGTTCAACGCGATGTCGCAGATGGGATCACGCACGCCTGGGATGGTGGGGGCGGCGATGACGCGCGGCGTGGCGGGGATCATCGTGGATCTGCTGCATGTGCACGCGGCCAGCGTGGCGGCGTCGTGGCGGTGCATGGGGGCGGATCGGTTGTTTCTGGTGTCTGACGCCATGGCCACCATCGGGTCGGACGTCGATCAGTTCACGCTCGATGGAAAATCAATCCGGCTGGTAAACGGCAGGCTGAGCGATGCCGACGGAACCCTGGCCGGTGCGCATCTCAGCATGGCCGAGGCGGTGCGACTGGCGGTGACGCGGGTTGGCATTCCTGTGGGGGACGCCTTGCGCATGGCGACCCGCACGCCGGCGGATGCGGTGGGGCTGTGGGACCGCGGCCGCATCGTACCCGGCAGCCGTGCCGACTTTGTCGAACTGGACGAGGAGCTTCGTGTTTGCGGCGTTTTTAGAAAGTAAGAAACTTCTTTTTCTGAAGAAAAAAGAAGCAAAAAGACTTTTATACTTAAAGTAACAAAGTTTTTTGGTTCTTTTGTTCACAAAAGAACGTCTTGCCTTACACCCTCCGACCAACCGGCCGGAGAGTGTAAGCAATCTGCTCAGATCGACTGTGTCACCAGCTTGGTGTTCAGATAGGCCTCGATCGCCTCCAGCCCGCCTTCGGACCCGTAGCCGCTGTCCTTGATGCCGCCGAACGGCACTTCCGGCAGCGCGATGCCGTGATGGTTGATGGACAGCATGCCCACATCGACCCGCGCGCCCAGCAGCGTGGCCGTGCGGTGGGAGGACGTGTAGGCATAGCTGGCCAGGCCGAACGGCAAGCGGTTGGCTTCGGTGATGACGTCGTCAAGCGTGCCGAAACGGGCGAAGAGCGCGATGGGGCCGAAGGGTTCCTCGTTCATCACCCGCATGTCCGGTGTCACGCCGGTGAGCACGGTGGGCTCGAAAAAGTTGCCGACGTTGCCGATGCGCTTGCCGCCGGTGGCGATGGTGGCGCCTTTCTGCACGGCATCGGCGATCAGGCCTTCCATGGCGGGAACCCGGCGCGCGTTGGCGAGCGGGCCCATCGTGACGCCGGCTTCCATGCCGGGGCCCACCTTCAACGCCTCCGCCTTGGCGACGAATTTGGCGAGGAAGCTGTCATGCACGGCGTCTTGCACGAGAAAGCGCGTGGGGGCCACGCACACCTGGCCGGCGTTGCGGAACTTGTTGGCGGCTAGGATGGTGGCCGCGTTGTCGAGATCCGCGTCGTCGAACACCATGGCCGGGGCGTGCCCGCCCAGTTCCATCGTGGCGCGCTTCATGTGCGCGCCGGCAAGAGCCGCGAGATGCTTGCCCACCGGGGTGGAGCCGGTGAACGAGATCTTGCGGATCACTGTGTGCGGGATCAGGTACTCGCTGATGACCGACGGCACGCCGTAGACGAGGTTGATGACGCCCGCGGGCACGCCGGCATCGAGCCAGCATTGGATGTAGGCGGCGAGCGAGCCGGGGGTCTCCTCCGGGCCCTTCACGATGATGGAACAGCCGGCCGCCAGTGCGCCGCAAATTTTGCGGTTCGCCTGGTTGATGGGGAAGTTCCAGGGCGTGAAGGCGGCGACGGGGCCGACCGGCTCCTTCAGCACGAGCTGGTAGATTCCCTCTGCGCGCGCGGGCACCACACGGCCATAGGCCCTGCGCGCCTCCTCGGCGAACCACTCGATGATATCGGCGGAAAAGGCCGCTTCGCCTTTGGCTTCCGCGAACGGCTTGCCCTGCTCCATGGTCATCAGCGTGCCGATTTCGTCCACGCGGCCGCGCAGGATCTCGGCGGCCTTGCGCATGATCTTGCTGCGGTCGTAGGCCGACATCTTGCGCCAGACGCCAAAGCCTTTCTGGGCGGCGGCCAGCGCACGGTCGAGGTCTGGGATTTCGGCATGCGCCACGGTGCCGATCGCCTCGCCGGTGGCGGGATTGACGACTTCGAGGGTTTTGCCGGCCGCACTGGGCGCCCACACGCCGTCGATGAGAAGTTGAACCGCTGGATACATGACTGGGCTCTCCGATATTTTCTGGGCAGGGGCAACGTGATGCCGCGCCTTGGCAATATGGGGCGTCGGCGGGTTTCGGTCGAGGGCAGCGCGCGCGCGCTGCGTTTGGGTGAAGGGCAGCGCGTCCGCGCTGGGCGGGCAAGGGCAGCGCATCCGCGCTGGGCAGGCAAGGGCAGCGCGTCCGCGCTGGGGGGCAGAGGTGTCATGGAAATGCAATCCAACTGACACAGGGGCGTCCCACCGGCGTGCTACGGAGACCGCCTCGTTGGAGCGATCATGACCAAACGTAACGTTCTGCTTATCGTGGTGGACCAGTGGCGCGCCGATTGCGTGCCGTATCTGGGCACCGCGCATCTGAAAACGCCCCATCTCGACCGGCTTTGCCGTGAGGGCGTGACGTTTCGCCATCACGTGACCACGGCCGTGCCGTGCGGTCCGGCGCGCGCCAGCCTGCATACCGGGCTGTATCTGATGAACCATCGCCAGGTGCAGAACTGGGTGCCGCTGGACAGCCGGCATATGACGCTGCCGCGTGCGCTGCGCGATCTCGGGCATGATCCGGCGCTGATCGGCTACACCACCACGGCGCCGGACCCGCGCACCACGTCGCCAAACGATCCGCGCTTCAACACGCTCGGCGATCTCATGGATGGCTGGCGTCCCGTCGGCGATTTCGGCCCGGGGCACGATCATTATTTCGGCTGGCTGGCACAGCAGGGTTTCGAAATCCCGGCCAATCGCGACGACATCTGGCTGCCTGAGGGCGTGGATGCGGTGCCGGGTGCCACCGACCGGCCCGCGCGCATTCCAAAGGAGCTGTCCGACAGCGCGTTCTTCACCGACAAGGCGCTGGCTTATCTGAAAGGCCGGGACGGCAAGCCGTTCTTCCTGCATCTCGGCTACTACCGCCCGCACCCGCCGTTCGTGGCCAGCGCGCCGTATCACGCGATGTATGCGCCCGCCGACATGAAGGCGCCCATACGGGCCGAGACGGTGGCCGAGGAAGCGGCACAGCATCCGTTGCTGACCTATTATATGAGAAACGCGAAACAGGGCAGTTTCTTCACCCGCGGCGAGGGCCTGGTGGCGGCGATGGACGAGGCGCAGATACGCCAGATGCGCGCCACCTATTACGGCATGATGACCGAGGTGGATGACTGCCTCGGCCGTGTTTTCGCCGAGCTCGACGCCACCGATCAGTGGAAGAACACGCTGGTGGTGTTCACCTCCGACCACGGCGAGCAGCTGGGCGATCATCATCTTCTCGGCAAGATCGGTTATTTCGACGAGAGCTTTCGCATTCCGCTGGTGATCGTGGACCCGGATGCCACACAGACGCGCGGCAGCATCGTGGACGCTTTCACCGAAAGCGTGGACATCATGCCGACGTTGATCGACTGGCTGGGCGGGCGGGTTCCCAACGCGTGCGACGGGCGATCGCTGGTGCCTTTGGTGCATGGCGAGATCCCCGCGGACTGGCGGGACGCGCTGCATTACGAGTTCGACTTTCGAAACGTGTTCCCCAACGACGCCGAGGGCGAGCTGGGATTGTCGATGGACGAGTGCACGCTGTCGGTGCTGCAGGACGGCGCGTTCAAATACGTGCATTTCACGTCGCTGCCGCCGCTGCTGTTCGATCTCGCGAACGATCCGAACCAGTTCACGAACCTTGCCGAGGATCCTGCCTACAGCACCATCGTTCGCGATTATGCGCAGCGCGCCCTGTCGTGGCGGATGCGCCATGCCGACCGCACGCTGACGCATTTTCGCGCCTCGCCGAACGGTCTTGAAAAACGAACCGCCAGCCATATCGAAAGGGATTCCAAATGACCCAGATCAGCCGTCGCGGCGCCATCGGGCTTGCCGCCTCCGCCTCCGCCGCCGTGCTGCCGCGCGTGGCCATCGGCCAGAGCGACACCCGCCCTACCATCACGGTGGCCGTGCAGAAGGTGTCGATCACCAACGCGCTGGATCTGCTGCGCGAACAGTCCAACGTGGGCACGCGCCTTTCGGCGTTCTTCACCGAGCGGCTGATCGGCCTGAACTATCAGGGCGCGCTGGAGCAGAAGCCGAGCCTGGCCACCGAATGGCGCCGGATCGACGACAAGACGGTGGAGCTGAAACTTCGCCCGGGCGTGAAGTTCCACAACGGCGACGAGATGACGGCCGAGGACGTGGCGTTCACCTTCGGGCCGGAGCACATGTTCGGCGCCACGCGTCCCACCGTGCAGGGGCAGACCCTGGCGCTGTCCAGCGTGTTCCAGACCATCAACAAATCCAAGGAGTTGCCGCCGGAAGTGCCGCCGGTGGCGCGCCGGCTGTTCCCGGCGCTGGACCGCGTGGAGATCGTGGACAAATACACCGTGCGGTTCGTCAACGCGACGCCGGATGTGACGTTGGAAGGCCGCCTGTCCGCCACCGGCGGCGAGATCATCAGCCGTCGGGGCTACAACGAAGCCGCGTCGTGGCTGGAATATTCGCGCAAGCCGGTCGGCACCGGCCCTTACAAGGTGCGCGAGCTGCGGCCGGACAGCATGCTCATCCTCGATGCGCATGACGAATACTGGGGCGGTCGGCCGCCGATCAAGACATTGCGCCTGGTGGAGGTGCCCGAGGTGTCCTCGCGCATCAACGGCCTGCTGTCTGGCGAGTTTCAGTTCGCCTGCGACATGCCGCCTGACCAGATCAGCACGATCGAGCGCAATGCCGGGTTCGAGGTGCTGGGCGGCACCATTCCCAACCACCGCATCATGGCGTTCGACAAGAACAACATGCTGCGCGACCCGCGCCTGCGCCTGGCGATGGCGCATGCGATCGACCGCAAGGCGATCGTGGAGAGCCTTTGGGCGGGCCGCACCGTGGTGCCCGCCGGGCTGCAATGGCCGTTCTTCGACACGATGTTCATCCAGGGCTGGACGGTGCCGGAGTTCGACCTCGCCCGCGCCCGCGAGCTGATCAAGGCGTCCGGCTATAAAGGCGACCCGATCGAGTATCGCCTGCAGAACAACTACTACACCAACCAGACCGCCACCGGGCAGGTTCTGGCCGAGATGTGGCAGCAGGCGGGGCTGAACGTGCAGATCCAGATGAAGGAGAACTGGAGCCAGGTGTTCGAGAAGACGCCGGGCCGCGCGGTGCGCGACTGGTCGAACTCGGCCACGTTCAACGATCCCGTGTCGTCCATCGTGTCGCAGCACGGCCCGAACGGCGAGCAGCAGCAGCGCGGCGAATGGACCAACGCCGAGGTGAACCAGCTTTCGACGGTGATGGAGACCAGCACCGATCGCGCGCTGCGCAAGAAGACGTTCGCCCGCCTTTTGGAGATCTGCGAGCGCGAGGACCCCGCCTATACCGTGCTGCACCAGAACGCGACGTTCACGGCCAAGCGAAAAGACATCAAGTGGAAGGCGGCGCCCACCTTCGCGATGGACTTCCGCGCCGGCAACTGGGGTTGATGCCATGCTGACACGTCGCGCGCTCGGCACCATCGCGGGCTCCGCCATCCTGCCGCGGGTGTCGCTCGCGCAGGCGGATAATCGCCCGACCGTGACGGTGGCGGTGCAGACGATCGCCACCACCAACACGCTGAACCTGCTGCGCGAGCAGTCCAACGTGGGCGAGCGCACGAGCTCGCTGGTCAACGAGCGGTTGATCGATCTGGATTGGTTCGACGGCATCAAGCAGGTGCCGGGGCTGGCGACGGCGTGGCGGCGCATCGATGACACGACGGTGGAGTTCACCCTGCGCGAGGGTGTGAAGTTCCACAACGGCGATCGGCTCTCGGTGGAGGACGTGGCGTTCGCGTTTTCCGCCACGCAGATGTTCGGCGACAGCAAGCCCGAGGCCGGCGTGACGCTGCCGATGTCGGCGCAGTATCTGATCGGCGTGGGGTCCAAGGCCTTGCCGCCGGAGATCCCCCCGGTGGCGCGGCGCTCGTTTCCCGCGCTGCGCGGGGTGGAGATCGTGGACAGCCGGACCGTGCGCTTCGTCAATGCCACGCCGGATGTGACGCTGGAGGGCCGGATTTCGGCCACCGGCAGTGAGATCACGTCGCGCCGGGGGTTCGACGAGGCGGCGAGCTGGCTGGATTACGCGCGCAAGCCGATCGGCACCGGGCCGTATCGGGTGCGGGAGTTCCGGCCGGACGATATTCTGATCCTGGACGCGCATGACGAATACTGGGGCGGGCGCCCGCCGATCAAGACGTTGCGCATCAAGGCGGTGCCGGAGGTTTCGAGCCGCATAAACGGGCTGCTGAGCGGTGATTATCAGTTCGCCTGCGACATTCCGCCCGACCAGATCGCTAGCGTGGAGCGCAATGCGGGGTTCGAGGTGGTGGGTGGGCCGATCCTGAACAACCGCATCACCGATTTCGACAAGACCAACGCCGTGCTGGCCGACCCGCGCGTGCGGCTGGCGTTCGCGCATGCGATCGATCGCGCGGCGATCATCGAGGCGTTGTGGGCGGGGCGCACCGTGGTACCGCCGGGCAACCAGTTCGACTATTACGGCCCTATGCTGATCGCCGATTGGCGCGTGCCGGAATTCGACCCCGCCAAATCCCGCGCGCTGCTGAAGCAGGCGGGCTACAAGGGTGATGCCATTCCGTACCGGCTGTTGAACAACTACTACACCAACCAGGTGGCGACCTCGCAGATCCTGGTGGAGATGTGGAAGCAGGTGGGGCTCAACGTCGAGATCGAGATGAAAGAGAACTGGACGCAGATCCGCGACCGCTCCAAGCCGCGCGGTGTGCGGGACTGGTCGTCGGGTGCCGCGTTCGGCGACCCCACCGGCGGGTTCGTGACGACGTTCGGGCCGAACGGGTCCGCGCAGGCGGCGGGCGAGTGGCGCAACGCCGAGTTCGACCAGCTGTGCATCCAGATCCAGACCAGCGTTGACCGCGATCTGCGCAAGCGCATCTATCGTCGGCTGCTGGAGATCGCCGAGCGCGAGGATCCCGCTTATACTGTGTTGCATCAGAACGGGTCGTTCACCGCCAAGCGGAAAGATATCCGCTGGCGTTCGGCGCCGAGCTTCGTGATGGACTTCCGGGCAAGCAACTGGGGGGCTGGAATTCGTGCCTGAACCACTCGTCAGTATCCGTGGGCTGGATGTTCGCTTCAACGGCATACCTGCGTTGCGTGGCATCGATCTCGATGTGGGCCGTGGCGAGGCGGTGGGGCTGGTGGGCGAGAGCGGCTGCGGCAAGTCCGTCACCTGGCTGGCGGCGCTCGGGCTTTTGCCGCACACGGCCAAGGTTGCGGGCTCGGTGCGGCTGGAGGGGCGCGAGTTACTGGGGGCGGCTTCCGGCGCGCTTGATAATGTGCGCGGCGGGCGCGTGGCCATGATCTTTCAGGACCCGGCCAGCGCGCTGAACCCGGTGCAGCGGGTGGGCCGCCAGGTGGGCGAGGCGCTGAAGCTGCATCGCGGCATGGACGACAAGGCGGCGCGGGCGGAGACGCGGCGGCTGTTCGAGCTGGTGGGCATCCCCGACCCCGCGCGACGGATCGACGTTTATCCGCACGAGATGTCCGGCGGGCAGAATCAGCGTGTGATGATCGCCATGGCGCTGGCCGGGCAGCCGGAGCTTTTGGTGGCGGACGAGCCCACCACGGCGCTGGACGCCACCATCCAGGCGCAGATCCTGGATCTGCTGCGGCGCCTGCAGCGCGAGACCGGCATGGCGCTGGTGCTGATCAGCCACGACCTCGGCGTGGTGGCCGACATGTGCAGCCGGGTTTGCGTGATGTATGCCGGGCGGATTGTGGAACAGGCGCCGTCCGAACAGATTTTCGCCCGTCCCGCGCATCCCTACACGCAGGGGCTGCTGGGCGCGTTGCCGGATATGGTGGGGCCGCGGCGGAGGCTGTCCGCCATTCCCGGCGGCGTGCCGGAGCCTTGGAATCTGCCGTCCGGCTGCGCGTTCTCGCCGCGCTGCCATCTGGCCACGCCCGCGTGTTCCCTGCAGCCGCCGCTGCTGCGGGTGGAGGATGGCCACGAGGCGGCCTGCATTCACCTGCACGCGCGCGAGGGCGTGTTCGCATGAGCCTTCTCAGCGTGCGCGATGCCGCGCAGGTCTATACCACGCGGCGTGGCCTGTTCGGCGGCCGGGTGGATGTGCGCGCGGTGGACGGCGTGTCGTTCGATGTGGCGCCGGGGCAGACCCTGGGCATCGTGGGGGAGAGCGGCTGCGGCAAATCCACCACCGGCCGGCTGGCGCTGGGCTTGGAGCGGCCGAGCGAGGGCAGCGTGACGTTCGACGGCCAGGCCATGCCGGCGCCGGGCACGGCGGACTGGCGGGCGATGCGGGCGAAGATGCAGCTGGTGTTTCAGGACCCGCTGGGGGCGATGGACCGCAGGCTGACCATCGCGCGACAGATCGAGGAACCGCTGGAGATCCATGGGATCGGCGACAAGGCCGAACGCGCGGCGCGGGTGGCCGCCTTGCTGGTGGATGTGGGGCTGCGCGCGGATCACGGCCTGCGCCATCCGCACGAATTGTCTGGCGGCCAGCGGCAACGCGCTGTGCTGGCGCGTGCGCTGGCGACCAACCCCAGCCTGCTGGTGTGCGACGAGCCGGTCTCGGCGCTGGATGTTTCGATCCAGGCGCAGGTGGTGAACATGCTGACCGATCTGCAGGCGGCGCGCGGAATCGCCATGGTGTTCATCAGCCACGACCTGAAGGTGGTGCGCCAGGTGAGCCATCAGGTGGCGGTGATGTATCTGGGCCGCATCGTGGAGCAGGGCGATCCGGATGCGTTGTTCGCCGACCCCGCCCACCCCTATACCCGCGCGCTGGTCTCTGCCATTCCCGTGCCGGGGCCGCGCCGGCTGGAGCGCATCGTGCTCGCCGGCGATCCGCCGAACCCGGCCGACCGCCCCACCGGGTGCGCGTTCCACCCACGCTGCCCGGTCGCCATCGCGCGTTGCCGGACGGACACACCAGCACTACGCCATTCCCCCTGCGGGCGCATGGTCGCCTGCCATCTCGTCGACACAGAAACCAGGATTGCCGCCTGATGAAAATCTCTCGCCGTTCGGCCCTTGTGGGAACCGCTGCCGCTTCGCTGCCACGCATCGCGATCGGCCAGACCGATCAACGGCCCGCCATCACCGTGGCCGTGCAGAAGATCAGCAACACCGGGGTGCTGGAGCCGTTGCGCGAGCAGAGCTCCAACGTGTCCGAGCGTTGGGTGCAGTCGATTTTGGAAACGCCCATCGCGCGCAGCCAGCAGGGCAAGCTGGAACGTGTGCCGGGGCTGGCCACGAGCTGGAAGCGGCTGAGCGACACCACGGTGGAGCTTTCGCTGCGCCCCGGCGTGAAGCTGCATAACGGCGATGAGATGACGGCCGAGGACGTGGCGTTCAGCTTCGGGCCGGAGCATATGTTCGGCACCGGCCTGCCCGCCGACATCCCGCCGATCGCCAAGCGGCATTGGCCGGCGCTGGCGCGGGTGGAGGTGGTGGACAAGCACACCGTGCGCTTCATCAACAGCACGCCTGACGTGACCATGGAGGGGCGGCTTTCCGCCGGCGGCAGCGAGATCGTTTCCAAACGCTCGTGGCTGGAACAGGGGGACTGGGCGGCGAATTCGAAAAAGCCGGTTGGCACCGGGCCTTACAAGCTCCGGGAATTCAAGCCGGACAGCGCGTTGATCCTGGACGCCCATGAGGATTACTGGGGTGGCCGGCCGCCGGTGAAATCGGTGCGGTTCCTCGAAGTGCCGGAAGCGGCCTCGCGCATCGCCGGTCTGCAGTCCGGCGAGTTCGATTTCGCGTGCGACGTGCCGCCCGACCAGATCAGCCAGATCGAGCGCGACCCGAAATTGGCCGTGCAAGGCGGGCTGGTGCTGAACCACCGCATTGTGGTGTTCGACCATCATCACCCGCAACTCGCGAACCCGCTGGTGCGGCTGGCGATGGCGCATGCAGTGGATGGCCAGGCGATCGTGGACGCGCTGTGGGCGAGCCGTGCGAAGGTGCCGGCGGGGCTGCAATGGGATTTCTATGGCGACATGTTCGTGGGCGGCTGGGCGGTGCCGAAGTTCGATCCGGCGCGCGCGCGGGACCTGCTGAAGCAGGCGGGCTACAAGGGCGACGAGATCGTGTATCGCGCGCGCAACAACTACTACACCGCCGAGAACGCCACCGCGCAGATCCTGGTGGAGTTCTGGAAGCAGGTGGGGCTCAACGTTCGCCTGGAGATCAAGGAGAACTGGGGCCAGGTGCTGGACAAGGCCGGGCCGCGCGGGGTGCGCGACTGGTCGAACTCGGCGGTGTTCGACGACCCCGTGTCGTCCATCGTGAACCAGCACGGGCCGAGCGGCGCGCAGCAGACCAACGGCGAGTGGACCAACGCCGAGATGAACACGCTGTCCGTGGCGCTCGAGACCGGCACGGACATGGCGAAGCGCAAGGCGGCCTTCGCGCGGATGCTCCAGATTTGCGAACGCGATGATCCCGCCTACATCGTTCTGCACCAGAACGCCGTGTTCACGGGCATGAAGAAGAACTCGCCGTGGCGCGCGCCGCCGTCGTTCTTCATGGATTTCTCCAAAGCCGCCTGGCGCGCCTGATGCTGCGGTTCCTCGCTCTGCGTCTCGCACGCGCGGCGTTCACCATCGTGCTGGTGGTGACGTTCGCCTTCGTGGTGCTGCGGATGTCCGGCGATCCAGCGCTGATCATCATGAGCCCGGAAGCGCCGGTGGAGGCGATCGAGGCGTTCCGGCATGCCTGGGGCCTGGATCAGCCGATCTGGGTGCAGTATCTCAGCTACTTCAGCGCCATCTTTCACGGCGAGCTCGGCCAGTCGTTCCGCGACGGACGGCCCGCGATCGAGCTGGTGGCGGAGCGGATACCGGCCACGTTGATCCTCACCATCCCGGCCTTGCTGCTGAAGGTGGGCGTGGGCATTCCGGCGGGCATACACGCGGCGCTGCACCGCAATTCCACCACCGACCGGCTGGTGATGGCCGGCGCGGTGGCCGGGTTCACCATACCGAGTTTCGTGCTGGGTCTTCTGCTCGTGCTGCTGTTCTCGGTGCAACTGGGCTGGCTGCCCTCCGGTGGGCAGGAAAGCTGGCGGTCGATGATCCTGCCGGTGATCACGCTGGGTTTTGGCGGCGCGGGCGTGCTGGCGCGGTTCACGCGTTCGGCGATGCTCGAGGTGCTGGGCCAGCCCTATATCCGCACCGCATCCGCCAAGGGGGTGCCATGGCGGATGGTGGTGCGCGGCCATGCCTTGCCGAATGCCGCGATCCCGACCGTGACCATCATCGGCTTCATGGTGGGCAGCCTCATCGCCGGGGCCGTGGTGGTGGAAAGCGTGTTCAGCTGGCCCGGCGTGGGGCGGCTGCTGGTGGTGGCGGTCTCCAACCGCGACCTGGCCGTGGTTCAATGTATTCTCCTGCTGGTGGCAACCACGATGGTGACGTCCAACCTGATCGTCGATCTCCTCTACGGCGTGCTCGACCCCCGGCTGCGCGCCGGCGCGGGAGCGCACTGAGATGTCCGCCACCGCCTTGCCCATGCCGGTGACGGCGCCCACACACCTTCGGCCCCGCATGTCCCCCCTGGTGGTGGTCGCCATCGCGTGGATCGCCGGCATGATCCTGGTGGCGCTGCTGGCGGAGTGGATCCGGCCCTATGGCATCACCGCCATGGATCTGCGGGCGCGGCTTACGCCGCCGATCGGCTTCGGCGGCACGTTGAAGCACGTGCTGGGCACCGACGAACTCGGGCGCGACGTTGCCTCCCGCTTGATCATCTCCATCCGGATCAGCCTGATGATCGCCATGGGGGCCACGGTGATCGCCGCCGTGCTCGGCACCACACTGGGCTTTCTGGCGGCGCATTTTCGCGGCTGGGTGGAACAGATCGTGCTCATGCTGATCGATTTTCAGGCGAGCATGCCGTTCCTTATTCTGGCCCTTTCGGTGCTGGCGTTCTTCGGCAACGCGTTGGGCTTGTTCATCGTGCTGATGGGGCTCTACGGCTGGGAGCGGCACGCCCGTATTTCGCGCGGGCTGGCGATTGCGGCCAACGCCCAGGGATATGCCGCCGCGGTGCGGCAACTGGGCGCGCGGCCGATGCGCATCTATCTGGGGCACGTGCTGCCCAACATCGCCTCGACCCTGATTGTGTCGGCCACGTTGTCGTTTCCGGAGATCGTTCTGCTGGAAAGCGGGCTGTCGTTCCTGGGGCTCGGCGTGCAGCCGCCCATGACGTCGCTCGGCAACATGGTGGGCTACGGGCGCGAATATCTGACGCGGGCGCCGTGGATTCTGCTGGCGCCGAGCCTGGTGATCGTGATGACGACGCTTTCGGTGAGCCTGGTTGGGGATTGGCTGCGGGATCGGTTGGATCCGACGCTTACTTAAGTTCTTCTTCTTTTTCTGAAGAAAAAGAAGCAAAAAGACTTTTATTCATTGGGTTGCGTGTGGCGGCCACTTGCGGACCATATGACGTTGGAGCCTTTCATGACCCTCATCGCCTCCCATCGCGGCGGCTCGCTCGAATGGGTTGAAAACAGCCCGTCCGCATTCCGTGGCACCGCCGCCCTTGCCGTGGACCAGGTGGAGTTCGACATCCATCCCACCGCCGATGGCGAGATCGTGGTGTTTCATGACGCCACGCTCGAGCGGACGTCCAACGGGCATGGCGAGGTGGCCGCGCACAGCCTGGCGGCGTTGCAGGCGCTGGTGCTGACCGGCACCGACGGCGAGCACATGCTGACGCTGGACGCGTTCTGCGCGGTGTTCGCGCCCACCGCCATCACGCTGCGGATGGAACTGAAATCCGACGCGCGCGGCGTGGCCTCTCCCGGTCTGCTCACCAAGGCGCTGGCGGTGCTCGACAGGCACAAGCTGCGGGGGCGGACGGTGGTGACCAGTTTCGACGAGACGGTGGCGGCGCAGGCGGCCGGGACCGCGGGGCTGGAAGGCGCGATCTGGCTGGTGGCGGTGCATCGCCAGGCGCTGCTCGGCGTGAGCGGGATTGTGGAGATCGCGCGGGCGCACGGGGTGGGGATGGTGGGCATTCGCTGCACCCAGCTCGATACCGCCACGCTTGCCGCGCTTCGGGCGGGCGGGCTGGCCGTGGGCGCATGGGCCGTGAACGAGGCGGCCGATATTGCGGCCATGCTGGCGCTGGGTGTGGATGTGTTCACCACCGATCGGCCTGCTTTGGCGCTGCGGATGCGGATGGGTTGAGGCGGCACGAGCGGTGACGCGCTGGCGATTTTGATTGCGGCCACCCCCCCGGTTGTGGTGAACACTGGTGAGTGGATCAGACCCCCTCCCCTCTTCAGGCTTTCGCAACCGCGCTGCGCACGGCGTTGTTCGGTTGGGCGCCGCGCGCGGTTTTGAGCCTGGCGCTGATGGCGTTGGTTCATCGGCGGTTGGGGGTGGTGTTCGATCGGCTGGACCGGCTGATGGTGCGGTTTCAGGCGGGCAAGCCGGTTCGGCGCGTGGCGTCGCCGGTGGTGGTGGCGCCGGTGGTGGTGGCGCCGGGGGAGAAGGTTTCGGCGTGCGTGCCGTCGGTGACTGTCGTGCCGCGGCCCGCGGGTTGGCTGTTGGACGCGTTGGGGGACCAGCGGCATCAGGCGGCCTGGTTTTCCGCAGCGTTGGAGGGGATTTTACGGGAGCCGGCGTGGGTTGCGCTGTTGGCGGCGGCTCCGCAGGCGCGGCGTTTGTTGCGGCCGGTTTGCCGCATGTTGGCGGTGGACCCGGGTGTTTTGGATCCGATGAAGGCTGACGCTGCGCGGCCTGCGCCAGTTCGGGCGCGGATTCGCGCGAAGGCGGCGCCGCTGGAACTAGGACGGATTGCGTTGCCGCGCGGGGTGCTTGCGTGGGCCAGACGGGAGCGAAGGCGGGGTGGTTTTGAACCGGGGTGAAGCGGCCGAAGCAAAAACGCGCCCTTTTCATTCCGGTATCATAACGTATAAACGTTTGGTGCTGACTTTAACGAACAAAAGTCTTTTTGCTTCTTTTTCTTCAGAAAAAGAAGTGCTTGCCTAAACCGGCTCCGTATCCAGCGCGTATCCCGCCGCGCGGACGGTTCTGACCAGATCGAGTTCGCCTTCTCCGTTGATGGATTTGCGCAGGCGGCGGATGTGGACGTCGACGGTACGGGGTTCGACGTGGATATCCGGGCCCCAGACGGCATCGAGGAGTTCTTCGCGCGAGAAGACCCGGCGTGGGTGTTGCATGAAGAATTCCAGCAGGCGGAATTCGGTGGGGCCGAGATGGATGGGTCGGCCGTTGCGTTGCACGCGGTGGGAGGCGAGGTCCATGGCGATGTCGTGGAAGGTGAGGCGCACTTTGGCGGGCAGGGTGCTGGAGCGACGGAGCAGGGCGCGCATGCGGGCGAGGAGCGCGTCCATGCTGAACGGCTTGGTGATGTAGTCATCGGCGCCGGTGTTGAGGCCGCGCACGGCGTCTTGGTCTTCGGTGCGGGCGGTGACCATGATGACCGGGAGATCGCGGGTGGCGCTTCGCCTGCGGATTTGGCGACAGACCTCGATGCCGGACACGACGGGGAGCATCCAGTCCAGCAGGACGAGGTCGGGGTTGATCTCGGCGATCCGGGTGAGGGCTTCCTGGCCGTCGGCTGCTTCCTCCACCCGGAAGCCTTGTTTTTCGAGGTTGTAACGCAGCATCGTGGCCAGCGCGGCCTCGTCCTCGACCACCAGGACCAGGGGTTTGGCGAGCGTCGAGTTGCCTTCGAGCATTTTGATACGTTCCTGTATCGTCGTCGGGTCAGCGGTCAGTCGCGCGCGGTTAGTCGCGCGCCGGGCGAACGACCGCGTAGGCGGAGGTATCACCTTTTGGGCGGGCGGCCAGCAAGGGTTCGCCTGTCGTGGCGTAGTAGACCGTCTCGGCGATGTTGGTCGCATGGTCGCCGATTCGCTCGAGATTCTTCGCGATGAACAGGAGATGCGTGCAGGGCGTGATGTTGCGCGGGTCTTCCATCATGTAGGTGATGAGCTCGCGGAACAGGGCGTTGTAGATGTCGTCGATCACTTCGTCGGACCGCCAGACCTCGAGGGCTTTTTCGTGGTCGCCTTCGCCGAACGCGTCGATGACGGTTTTGAGGTTCTGTTGCACCAGCTGCGTCATGTGCGCGAGGCCGGTGAGCGTGTAGGGCAGGGTGAATTGCTGGAGCACGCCGCTGCGCTTGGCGACGTTGGCGGCATAGTCGCCGATGCGCTCGAGGTCGCCGGTGATTTTCAGCGAGGAGACGATCTGGCGCAGGTCACCGGCCATGGGTTGGCGCAGCGCCAGGAGACGGATGACGAACTGTTCGATCTCCCTCTCGGCGGCGTCCACCTGGGGGTCTTGCGCCACGGCGGCGGTGGCGGCTTCGGCGTTGCGGTTGATGACCGCATCGCAGCAATCGGCCACCTGATGCTCCACCATGCCGCCCATGTCCGAGATCAGGGTGCGGAGGCGGTTGAGTTCGTTCTGGTAGCTTTTGACGATGTGTTCAGCGTCGGATGCCATTTTTTTCTTCCTGCCGGAAAGCCTCGCGCGTGGGTTCGGGGCGCGATGCTTTTCACTTTACGATGCTCGGGGGTTTGCGCTTCCCCCATAGACGTTTTTGGCGAGATCTAGCCGAAGCGGCCGGTGATGTATTCCTGCGTGCGCTTTTCGCGCGGCGAGGTGAACATCTGGGTGGCGGTGCCGACCTCGACGAGTTCGCCGATGTAGAAGAATGCCACCTGGTCCGCGCAGCGTGCGGCCTGCTGCATGTTGTGGGTGACGATGGCGATGGTGAAGTCGCGCTTCAACTCGTCGATCAGCTCCTCGATCTTCAGCGTGCTGATCGGGTCGAGTGCCGAGGTCGGCTCGTCGAACAGGATGACCTCGGGGCGGGTGGCGATGGTGCGGGCGATGCACAGACGTTGCTGCTGGCCGCCGGACAGGCCCATGGCGGAGGCGGTGAGACGGTCCTTCACCTCGCCCCACAGGGCGGCGCGGGTGAGCGACCATTCGACGCGCTCGTCCATCGCGGACTTGCTGAGTTTCTCGTGCAGTTTCACGCCGAAGGCGATGTTGTCGTAGATCGACATGGGGAAGGGCGTGGGCTTTTGGAACACCATGCCGATGCGGCTGCGGAGCTGGTTGAGGTCCACGCCGGGGGAGATGATGTTCTCGCCGTCCATCATCACCTCGCCCTCGGCGTGCTGGCCGGGGTAGAGGTCGTACATGCGGTTGAGAACGCGCAGCAGGGTGGATTTGCCGCAGCCGGACGGGCCGATCATGCCGGTGACCTGCTTTTCAGGCAGGTCGAGACAGATGCCCTTCAGCGCCTTGTTGGTGCCGTAGAAGAAATCCACCTTGTTGATGGCGATGCGCGGGGCGTTCAGATTTGCGGCTGAACGGGCCTGCATCACGCCGATATTGGCTTTTTGCGTCTCGGTGTTCACAGCGTCGTTTGTCATGCTCATCTCACATCCCTCAACTACGCGGCCGCAGGACGACGCGTGCGACAATATTCAAAGCCAGAACGCCAAAGGTGATCAACAGGGCGCCGACCCAGGCAAGCTGGACGAGATCGGCGTCGGGTTGGCCGGCGAACTGGTAGATGGCCAGGGGAAGGCTCGCCATGGCGCTGCCGAGATCGGTGGACATGTAGCTGTTGCCGAAGCTGGTGAAGAGCAGCGGCGCCGTCTCGCCGGCCACCCGCGCGATGGCCAGCAGCACGCCGGTGGCGATGCCGTCCAGTGCCGCGGGGTAGCAGACCTGGACGATGCTTTTCCATTTCGGCGCCCCGAGCGCCACCGCCGCCTCACGCAAGGCGGTGGGGATCAGGCGCAGCATGTCCTCGGTGGTGCGCACCACGATGGGGATCACGATGATCGCCAGCGCCACGCCGCCGGCGATGCCGGTGTAGCCGCGGCCGGCCACCAGGATCTGATAGACGAACAGGCCGATGAGGATGGACGGCGCGGACAGCAGAACGTCTGACACGAAGCGGACCGCGTTGCCGAGCCGGGAGCCCGCGGAATATTCCGAGAGATAGGTGCCGACCATCAGTCCGATGGGGGTGCCGATGGCGGTGCCCAAGGCGGTTTGGATGAGCGTGCCGACGATGGCGTTGGCCAGACCGCCATCGGGGCCGCTGCGGGTGATGTTGGTGAACACCTTGGTGCTGAGGCCGCCGAAGCCGAGGTCGATCAGCGTGAACAGGATGGTGCCGAGGAACATCAGGCCGATCACGGTGGCGAGGATGCACAGCCCCTTGACGATCGTGTTGGTGCGATGGCGCGCGCGCGACAGATTGTTCGCCACGCTCTGGTTGCGCGACGGGGCGGAGGCGGTGAGCGTGGCGCTCATGGGGCGGTCTCCGACGTGTGGAAAATCATTTCGCGGCCCGTGGCTTCAGCAACGTGCGGGAGATCGCCAGCACGATGAAAGAAATAACGAACAGGATGAATCCGATGGCGAGAAGCGAAGATAGCAGAAGGCTGCCCTGCTGGGCCTCGCCGAAATTCAGCGCCACAAGAGAGGCGATGGTGGCGCCCGATCCGAACAGGTTGGGCGAGATGCGGTTGGCGTTGCCGATCACGAAGGTGACCGCCATCGTCTCCCCCAGCGCGCGGCCGAGGGCGAGCATGATGCCGCCGACCACCGAGACGCGGGTGTAGGGAATGACGATGGAGCGCATCACCTCCCAGGTGGTGCAGCCCACGCCGTAGGCCGATTCCTTGTAGACCGGCGGGACCGTCATGAAGACGTCGCGCATGGTGGCGGCGATAAAGGGGATGATCATGACGGCCAGGATGAGTGCGGCGGTGAACACGCCCTTGCCGCGCGCGGGGCCCTGGAACAACACGTCCAGCAGCGGAATACCGTCGAACGTGTCGATCACCGCGGGCTGGATGTAGGTCGCCATGAACGGCGCGATGACCAGGAGGCCCCACATGCCGTAGATGATGGAGGGCACGGCGGCCAGCAGTTCGACGGCGGTGCCGACGGGGCGGCGGAACCAGTTGGGCGCCAGTTCGGTGAGGTAGAAGGCGATGCCGAACGCGATCGGCACGGCAATGACAATGGCCACCACCGAGGTGAGGATGGTGCCGTAGATCGGCACGGCGGCGCCGAAGATGGCCTGGTTGGGGTCCCAGTCGACATTCCACAGGAATCCGAAGCCGAAGGCGCGGAAGGCGGGAAGGGCGCCGATGAACAGCGACACGATGATGGCGCCGAGCAGCACCAGAACGAGCACACCCGCCGATTTGGCGAGAAATGCGAAAATGGCGTCGCCTGTGGTGGCACTGGATCTGGCGCGGCGAGGCGCCACGGCGGTCGACTGTGACAAAGGCTGGATTCCGTCTGCGAACGATTGCGGATGCGGCAGAAGTCGGGCGGCGACCGATATGTGGTCGCCGCCCTTTCGTCTCGGTCAGCGCTTGGTCGTGAGCGCTTACTTGTAGATCGCGGCGCCCGAGGCGTCTTTGATCTCCGCTTTCCACGAGCTGCGCACGGCATCCTGCACGGCGGTGGGCAGTGCGATGTATTCGGCGGCCTTGGCCATCTCGCCACCGTTCTTGTAGGACCAGTCGAAGAACTTCATGACGTTCGCGCTGCGGGCGGCGTCTTTCGGGTCCTTCGGCAGCAGGATGAACGTGGCCGACACGATGGGCCACGAGGTGGCGCCCTGGGTGTCGATCAGGCTCACGGCGTAGTTCTTCGCACCCGCCCAGTCGCCATTGCCGGCGGCGGCGGTGAAGGCTGCAAGCGTGGGCTCGACGAAGCTGCCGGCCTTGTTGCGCAGCTGCGTGGTGGTGAGCTTGGCCGAGCTGGCATAGGCGTTCTCGACATAGCCGATGCCACCGAGAACCTGCTTCACGCCTGCGGCCACGCCGTCATTGCCCTTGGCGCCGTCGCCGGCAGGCCACTTGACAG